>CACYCV010000077.1 GCA_902772955.1 uncultured Ruminococcus sp. | reverse complement strand
ACCCCGCAGCCTTTGAAAAGGCTGGCGAAACTTTTGTGCTTGCGAAGCGTTTTTCCGGTCAAAACGCACCCGCTCCAGAGCGCTCCGTAAGGAGCGTGAGGATCGGAACGGAGAGGAGAGCTGCCGCGAATCGTCCTGTGCGGTCACTCACGCGGGTGAATGGCTTTACAAAAAGCAGGATCAGTGCTATACTGTTCACAGGAAGAAGCGCTGCTGTTATGGGTAAACGGCAGCATGAGTATTACTGATTGTCGGAGGTGCGGGTATGAGCAGAAAAATAGTTGAATTTTATCGGATGTCAGAAGCACAGGCGAAGGATATGAGATGGTTTTATCAGACTCTCGGTTATCAGGAGGAACAGATTGACAGGCTTTGCCGACAGTGTTTCGGAGCGGAAATCCGGATTGGCAGCGGCAAAGACTATGTTATGAACTGGAGCTTTTGCCGGAACAGAGACTATTTATTGCAGGATGAGGAACCGGAGGACGGCGGAGTACCGTTTCCTGCACCGAATCCGAATCAGCCCATGCCTATGCTGATGAAGGGAATGGCCATACCTCCTATGGCTATGTCCGGAAGTATGATGGGAGCCGGCATGATGGGAGCAGCCATGTGTTCGGTGGCTGCCCCTGCCGGAATGATGTGTGCACAGATGCAGCCTATGGCGGAACCGATGATGAATACGGCAGAAACCAATGATGCTCCCGAAAATGAAGAACACAGTCCTTTGGATGAGTCGGCGCTGATTTTTTCGGCCAATGTCAATACGGCTTCCTGGGACTATCTTCGCAGCAAAATCAAACGGGGTCAGAAGGTGGACAGAAGCTTTGTGCGGATCGAGGAAATACTGAATTCCTATTCCTATGACCTGCCAAAGCCGGAAGGGGATGACCTGTTTGCCATTACGGCAGAAAACGGTCCCTGTCCCTGGAATCAGGATGCCGAGCTGCTGTTTCTGGGATTTCAGGGGAAAAAGGCCCAAAAGGACTGCCGTCAGAATCTTGTTTTTTTAGTGGATGTGTCCGGCAGTATGGAGGATAACTGGATTCTGACCCAGATGTCCATGATGGCAATTATCAGCAAGCTGAAAAAGGGCGATGTGTTTTCCGTTATTGCCTATAGCGACGAAACGGTGACGGTGGAAAAAAATGTGGATGCAGGCGATCGGGAAAGGTGTGTTGATGCCGTGCTGAAAATCGACGGAATCGGAGGCTGCACCAATGGAAGCGATGGCCTGAAAAACGCATACGACTATCTGCAGGAGCATTTTGACGAGGAAAACAATAACCGTGTCTTCATCTTTACAGACGGAGATTTTAATTTTGGCATTACCGGTCAGGGCGGTCTCCGGGATTTTATTCTCGAAAAACGGAAAACCGGGATTTTCCTGTCCATCGTCGGCTACGGGGAGGGCAACTTCAAGGATAATAAAATGGAAACCCTTGCCAGGAACGGTAATGGAAACTATACCTTTGTGTCTAATCCCAATGACATCCTGGATCATCTGTGGGAAAAGCTGGTGTCCAATCTGGTGAACGTGGCAATGGATGTTAAAATATCCGTGGAATTCAATCCGGAATTGGTAAGGGAATACCGTTTGCTGGGCTATGATGCCAGAATGCTGACCCAGAAGGAATTTTACGATACCGAAAAGGCAGTGGACGGCATCGGCTCGGAGCATCAGGTGGCGGCTCTGATAGAGTGGAAGCGCGGTCAGGCACAAAAGAAGTACCAAAGCCGTTATGTTACCGTAAGTGCCCAGGAGCATTCTGAGGAAATTGCCTTTATCGAAATACATTACCATTCTCCCGAAGGGGAAAATAAGGTGTTGACCAGAACCGTTACAGCTGCGGAGCTGGAGCAGGCAGCACGGAAAAATGTCGGTACAGCATCCCTTCTGGCTTCCTTTGGACTGCTGGTGAAGGAATCGGATTATAAAGGAAACATGACCAAGGAAAAGCTGGCGGAGCTTCTGCAGCAGGAAATGCAGCGCCGTGAGGAGCAGGAGCCTGCCGTCTACAGTCATCTGGATGTTATCAGGACCTATACCGGACGATAAAAAAGGAATTGCGTGATGTATATTTTGCATTGGCAGCCGGGATAAAGCAAAAAGCCGGAGGTGTCGGAATGTTTGAAACAATAGGAGTGAACTGCAGGGAATATACCGTCCTGAAGCTGCTGGGACATGGGAAGGGTGGCTATTCCTATCTGGCGGAATCTGAGGGAAAGCAGGTAGTGCTCAAGCAGATTCATCACGAACCCTGTTCTTACTATACCTTTGGAAATAAAATAGAAGCGGAGGAGCGGGACTATCAGCGGTTGAAGGATGCCGGGATCCGGATTCCGGCCATGCTGGAAATTGACAGGGAGGCAGAACGTATCGTAAAAGAGTATATTCCCGGTCTGACGATTTTTGAATTACTGAAGAATCACCAACCGGTGGAAGCGTATTTTCCGCAAGTGAGGGAAATGGCGGCTCAGGCAAAACGGGTCGGATTAAATATCGACTTTTTTCCGACAAACTTCGTGGTGTGTCAGGAGCTGCTGTACTATATTGATTATGAATGCAACCCCTTCATGGAGAAATGGAGCTTTGAAAACTGGGGAATCCTGTATTGGTCAAGAACCAAGGAATTTGAGGCGTATCTGCAGGAAAATGGTTGCGGTTAACAGGAGGACGATTGATGAAAACAGTGATCATTCACGGACAGAATCATAAGGGCTCAACCTATCATATTGCCCATCTTGTGGCGGATCAGCTGGAGGGGGAACTGACAGAATTCTTCCTGCCGAAGGATTTCGGAGAGTTTTGTACAGGGTGTACCCGATGCTTTGTTGACAATGAAACAAAATGTCCCCATTTCGCCAAGCTCCAATCTATCACCAAGGCGTTGGATGAAGCTGACGTGATGATACTTGCCAGTCCTGTCTATGTTTATCATGCAACAGGAGCAATGAAAGCTCTTCTGGATCACTACGGCTACCGGTGGATGGTTCACCGCCCGGAGGCGTCTATGTTCCGGAAGCAGGGAGTGTGTATTACAACGGCTGCCGGTGCCGGGATGAAATCTACCATCAAGGATATGGCGGACAGTCTGTTTTTCTGGGGTGTTCCCAGAATCTACCGTCTTGGAAAACCGGTTGCTGCTACGGACTGGAGTGGAGTCAGCGAGAAAAAGAAACAGTCTGTCCGGAAGGCAGCAAATACCATTTCCAAAAAGCTGATAAAAAAACAAGGAACCGTAAAACCCGGGCTGAAAACCAAGGGCTTTTTCAAAATCATGCGAATGCTGCAAAAAAACGGATGGAACGAAAGTGATGTCCGCTATTGGAAAGATATGGGCTGGCTGGGAAAAAAGCGCCCCTGGAAGGATACAAAATAACATCGACCAGTGTGTGACCGGCGGCAACCACCCCGCACGGTGCTAACGCACCGCTTAGGGGTGGCTGCATTTTGACCGGAAGGACGCTTCTCAACCGCAAAAGTTTTCGCTCAAGCCTTTTTCAAAAGGCTTGCAGGGCCCCTGGGCGTACTCCGCAGACAGCAAAATGCCAAAGGGGCTTGGGAAGTTACCCGATTTGACGGAACAATTAGGAAAAGGAAGGAAACTGAATGAAAAGAAAACAGTGGATCTGTATCATAGCGGCCTCACTCCTGATGAGTTTTGCTGCCGCCGCGTGTTCACCGGCTGCGGATGAAAAGAAAACGGAAGCCGCAGTATCTGCGGAAGCATCTGTGAGCGCCAAATCCGGGGAAGAAAAAACCCCGGAATCGGAGCTGCCTGTTTCACAGGAACCGTCGGAGGAAGAAAGCGCTTCCGCTCCGCAGGAAAGCAGTGCGCAGGCTTCCGCTGCTGAGCCGGTGGTCAGAAATATCAAAACCGCCTCTGTCGGGCTGTCGGAAACGGTTTTTGACTATACCGGCAAGGAGGTAATACCCTCTGCCCAAAACGGAAAGGAACCCGTTTCGGTACACTTTCAGGGAAATTTGCTGCAGCGGGACAGGGATTACACGGTGTCGTGTTCCAACAACATAGAACCGGGGCATAATACTGCAAAGCTGATTGTGACCGGCAAGGGAAATTATACCGGAAAGGCAGAAGCAAGCTTAACAATTCTGCCGAAGCAGACAAAAAATGTGCAGGTGACTGCTGACCGGGGGTTTGTTTATGTGAGCTGGGATGAACAGCAGGAGGCGGAGCTTTACCGGGTTGTTTACAGTACCCGCAAGGATTTTTCTGACAATCGGCACGAGTTTTTGGTGACGGGAGGCAGCGGTGCGGACATTACCGAAGGCTATACCGGGGGCGACACGGTGTATGTTAAGGTGTGTGCCTGCTATTCCGGGGAAACCGATCCGCTTTGTGGCCCTGACAGTGAAGTAAAATCCGTGAAGGTACAGGGTGTCCTGAATTCGTTAGCGATTACAGGGAGTGAGCGGATCTATTCCGGACAGGAAGTGACGCCTGAATGCAAGGTCTATTCTACCCAGCAGGAAGAGCTGACTGTCGGAAAGGATTATGTATTGCGCTATTCAGACAATGCCGGGCCGGGCCGAGGAACTGTCACAGCCGAGGGTATGGGGAATTACAGCGGTACGGTCAGCGGACAGTTTGATATCTGCCTGCCGCGTAATGAGATTACCGCTCTCTCCTCCGAACCCGGGGTGGTGTCGATGGAATGGAAGGAAGATAAAAATGCCGAAGGCTACTATCTTCTCTGTTCTCAAACCACGGATTTCAGCAGTTTTTCCTATGTGGACTTTGATAAAACCAAAACAAGTGCCCGGATTAATACCAGAACCATGGCAAACGGAACCTGGTATTTCAAAATATGCTCCTATGTGCTGTCAAAGGACGCTGACCAGGAAAGAATCGGCGTTTACAGTGACGTGACAAGCGCAGCCGTTATGGCAGCGGAGCAATCTTCCGATCCCTCCCGACCGGAGGAGTCATCACAGAAGGGATCCGGCAGCGGAAATGGCGGACTGTCCGCTCTGGAGACAACGCTCCGACAGACAGTCAACAGCTATAATGGCATCTGGAGTGTTTATGTGAAGAATCTGCGAACGGAAGAAACTATCTCGATCAATAACTGCCGGCTTTATACGGCCAGTGAAATGAAGCTCTTTGGCATGACGGCAGCCTATCAGGCGATTGAGGACGGCAGAATCAGTGAGGACAGCCTGAAGGATCTGCTGGAGGCCATGATTACCGTCAGCGATAATGCAGCCTTCAACGAGATTGTTCTGAAAATCGGAGTTACCTCGGTCAGTGACTGGATCAACGCCAACGGTTATACTGATACCTTCCAGTGTGCCGGCTTTGTAAGCGGAGATCACTACTGGGATACGGTGATCGGCAACGGCTATAATTACAGCTCCGTCAATGACTGCGGCAGGCTGCTGGAGAGTATTTACAACGGACAATGTATTTCAAAGGAAGCCTCTGAAAAGATGCTTGGCCTGTTGAAAAGGCAGCAGATCACGTTCAAGATTCCTTCGGTGATTCCGGACGGTATTGTGACCGCCAACAAAACCGGGGAATATATGGGAACCAATCATGACTGCGCGATTATTTTCCTGGAGGGTAATCCGTATATTCTTTGTGTATTCTCTCAGACGGACGGCTATTATCTGCAGTACACCGACCGCATCCGTGATATTTCTTCCATTGTTTTTCAATATATGTCCTCACTGACGGATAGCACCGAGTAACAAAATCAAAAAGAGCCGTGCGGATTACGATGATCTGCACGGCTTCCTTGATTTTATGGGTTGTTATTGATGATCCAATTAAATATTGCCACTTCTTTTTAGTAAATCATGTTTGTTAGTGTTTTTTTTAGTGTTTTTTCGGCTTATGCGGCAATGTTTTATTGGTACAACAATATAGTGGGAGCGAAGGCATCACTCACCGGTATGGACTTTGTATTCCGTGACGTCAAGAATCGTCTCGCCGTCAATCTGGAGGGCGCAGGGACGGTCAAACGTCACATGGATGTTGTGTCCCTTGAAGACATGAACCATTTTTTTATGCTTAATGTGTTCTCCTTTGAAAATGGAGGGAAAAGCCGTCAGGGCTTTCAGCTTACTTCCGGTATGATAAACCATCAGAGAGACGCTGCCGTCTTCAGCCGTTCTGTCCTGTTCCGGTGCAGCCATCATTCCGCCGCCGTAGAAGCGTCCCTTCATGGTTGGCGCAAGCCATACCTTCCGGTATCCCTCTTTGTTTCCGTCAATGGTAATAACGGCGTTGACAGGATGAAATTTGCCGAGAATTCCTTTGATGGCAATGCCGGCATAGTTGATTTTATCCTTGCCTTCTTCACGCAGCTGATCTCCCACCTGGGTGCAATAGCCATCAATGCCAAAACCTACATTATTCAGGAAACGATATTCCTTCCCCTTTACCTTTACGACAGGCAGAGACTTCAGGTATTCCGTAATTTTCACAGGCTTTTCCTCCTGCTGCTGCCCGATATCACGCAAAAAATCATTTCCTGTTCCGCAGGCAAAACAGAATACCTCGTTTTTGTACGGAATGGAATAGACAGCATTGGCAAAGCGATTGAGGGTTCCGTCCCCTCCGCACAGTACCAGAGCGGTATCCTCTGACAAAGAAGCAAAAAAAGACGGATAATCTGTGATGGTTGTAATATCCACATAGGACAGTTCCCCTGGCATAGAAAGTTCATCCAGGCGGTGGGCGCTTTTTTCTCCGTTTCCGCAGTCTGAGAGTGGATTATAGAGTACAACAAATTTTGACATAAGATTACCTCTTTTCCGGTTTTATTGTTCAAGGTTTTTTTCCATACATTTTCTGACTTCATCACTGATTGCCGCAGTTTTTTCCTTAAGATGCTGATCGGGCATGATAACCTTAAGAATATCCACATGAACCACCGTTTTCCGGAAGGGTCTGTTTTTGTGGATATTTTCCGTTCCTTTCAGTGTCATCACGACAATCGGAACACAAGCCTTCTGCGCAATTTTAAAGACTCCCGGGCGAAAGGGGAGAAGCACACATTGCTTGCTGCGGGTGCCTTCGGGATAAACGCCGATAGAAACCTCATCGTTTTTCAGCAGATCAGCCGCATGATTGATGGTTGCCGCAGCGTTTCTGGCATTTTCTCTGTCAATTGACATAAAACAGCAGCGGCGTATTATTCTACCGAAAAACGGTATTTTGAAATTTTCCTTTTTGGAAATAAACGCAATATCCTGTTTCCTGAACACATACCAGGTCAGAAGCGGGTCGAAATTGGAACGGTGGTTGGAAACCAGCAGGAACCGTCCCTTGGGGATTTTTTCTTTTCCGGTAATTTTCAAGCGGATGCGGAGAATGATCCTCATGATGCCGGTGGAGCTATTGAGCAGCCATCGGAAATATCGGCTGTTTTTTGAATACTCCTTTTTTGTATTGACAAATAGCGGGCTGATCATCAGTAAAAGAGTATACAGAACCGGTATGCTCAGGATACCGCATATTATGCCTACTGCAATCATGCATGATTCCTCCTGTGCTATTGTTATGATCCGAAAACAGGATATATCCCCAGAGCCGCCTCACAGCGGGATTTCTTTTTTCGTCAGGTTTCTTTCATCCTCCTGATTATACCAAAAATTATGACAGAATTCAATTATTTTTTCTCTCCGGTCACGGAAATCAACTTTCCTCTCCGGAATATTGGGACTCTGTCCCAAGCCCTGCCGGGGGAAACCCTTTTTTGAAAAAAAGGGTTATT
>CACYCV010000076.1 GCA_902772955.1 uncultured Ruminococcus sp. | reverse complement strand
TTTCGGGGTTCTCAGGGGGACTTTTTCGCAAAAGTCCCCCTGAGTCGCTGTCCGCAGACAGCGAAACTCCAAAGGGGCTTGGGGGCGGAGCCACCAACTTATTACACTCCCTCCCAGCAGCGCAAGCTGATGGGAAAATGCTGTCATGTAACCATTATGCGTCTGCCCTATCAATTGATCCCGCTTTTTCCGGGAAAAATCCCCCTGCCAGTCCCCTTCCTCCTGAAATAATTCCGATTCTTCCTCGTTTTTTCTGAATTAATACCAATAAATCCCGGAAAAATGATACAAAGTAAAGGAAAGAAAAAGGAAAGTAAAGGAAAGTAAAGTGTGTTCCTGCTTCGCCATTTCACGTAAATTGGCTGCAGTCGGAGAACAAAGGAAGCCAGACACACACCAACCGATATGATCTTCGGATCTGAACAGCAGGACTTTTGAACGTGTACCCCCCTCCCTGTGTTTCCCGGAAAGCGCCGTGTTTTACTCATTCCGGAATCCTGAAAGTCGAAAGGAGTCTTACTATGCAGGATACCCCCCTATACAAACAATTACAGCGGCACCGTGCCTTACAGTATGCCCCTTTTCATACCCCCGGTCATAAGGACGCCGGTTTTTTTCCGACGGATCTGCTGCAGCTGGATTTCACCGAGCTGCCGGACACCGATGCCCTCTATGAAGCGTCCGGTGTCATCCGGGAAACGGAGGATCATCTGACCCGGCTGTTCGGCAGCGCAAGGACGCTGATTTCCGCCGGCGGATGCACACTGGCCATCCAGGCCATGCTGCTGCTCTGCTCCCTCCGCGGAAACACCCTGCTCATGGCAAGAAACGCCCATCGCAGTGCCGTCAATGCCTGTGCCCTGCTGGGACTGAATCCTGTGTGGCTGCTGCCCACCTCGGAGAGCGGTCGTTTTTGCGGGGTCATCACACCGGAAACCGTTGAACAATCACTAAAAGAGTATCCGGAGGCTGTCGCCTGCTATCTCACCAGTCCGGATTATTACGGAGAAATGGCAGACATCAAAGCAATCGCGGAAATTTGTCACAGCCGTCATGTTTTACTGGCCGTAGACAACGCTCACGGCTCCCATCTGGCTTTTCTCCGGCGGAACCGCCATCCTCTGGCTCTGGGAGCGGATCTCACCGCCTGTTCTCTGCACAAAACTCTCCCGGTACTCACCGGGGGCGCCGCGCTGAACATCGGACGGGCAGAATTAACGGAACACGCCAAAGAAGCCATGGCACTGTTCGGCTCCACCAGTCCCTCTTACCCCGTCATGGCATCCATTGATCTGTGTCAGAATTATCTGCGGCACGGAGGAATTGCTGCATATCAGGCAGCGGAAACCAGAGTGGCCGCTGTCAAAGCCCTGGCAGCGGAGCGGAAGCTTCCCCAGCCCGAAGGGGAATGCGATCCACTGCGGGTATGTATCGATACCTCAGCAGCAGGAATCTCCGGAAAAGCCCAGACGGACTATTTTCATGGTTACGGAGTGGAGCCGGAGTTCTGCGACGGCGCCAATGCTGTTTTTCTCTGCACCCCCTTCAACACCGAGGAGGATTTTCTTCGGCTGGAGTCCGCCATCAAAGGATTATCGGTCAGCAAAGACCTTCCGGTTCAGACAGCAGTTCCGTCTCTTCCGGAAGCAGTCATGACACCCCGGGAAGCGCTTCTTTCACAGAAGGAAAGTGTTGCTCCGGAGGATGCTGTAGGCAGAATTGCCGCAGACACGTCCTGTCCCTGTCCTCCGGGTGTACCGATAGTCATGCCCGGTGAGCGGATCACCCCGGCTATGGTACCATTTCTACTCTCCGACAGCAGCACCATAAAAGTAATCAAGGACGCGTGACCCCGCTGGACGTGTTCGCGGCAGCGCTCCACTTCGTTCCGCTCGGTTATGCCATATCCAACTTTACTGCCGCGGCTTCCACCCCACACGACGCTAACGCGCCGTTTTGGGGTGGTTGCGTTTTGACCGGCGGGACGCTTTGCAAGCCTCTCCTGACAAGGGGAGGTGGCACGGCGTAAGCCGTGACGGAGGGGTTGATAAGGCAACACGCTTCACTCAACAATAAACCTGGATGTGAAATATTTTTATCATATTGCCAGCTCGGGCACTCCCGTGTGGGGCGGTTACAACTTAACCAGAAAAACGCTTCGCTGCCGCAAAAGTTTTCGCTCAAGCCTTTTTTCAAAAGGCTTGCAGGGTCCAAGAACAGCGTCCCTGGGCGCACTCCACAGCATGCGAAACACCCTCAAAAGTCCTTCCTCCATGGAGGGATTGCCTAAAGTTTGGTTGACAATTGGAGGATATTTCTCATTTTGCCATTAATCTATTTTGGGCAAGGACTTGATTTCACATTTGAGAAATGGTACAATAATTAGGAGTCTGTTGGTACCTCCGGCTCTTGCCGGAACGACAGCGACATTCCAAAAAAATGATCAGATCAAGAAAAACACGTATTTCGATGAATTAGGAGTGGAAAAGATGAAACTTCAAAGCCTGCTTTTACCTCAAACGGGCATTTGTACAGAGGAAAAAATGTATTTTCGCAGACAGGGAACCATTGATTTTACCTGGGATAAGAATTATCTTGGATTTTTCAGAGATTCATCCATCAGCTTTGATACTTATTTCAATGGCTGTTCGGCCGAAAAGTGGTTTAAATACACCAAGATCAAGAAGATCAGCATTTTTCTTCACGTCAGAGGACAGTTCCGTATTACGCTGATGCGTAAGGAAAAGAGCCTTGACGGTGCTATGACCAAATTTCTCCATGAGGAAACCTTTGGTGAACAGGATAAAGAGGGAACCTATTCCTTCCCCTTTGAATCGGAATCCAATAACGGAATGTTCTGTTTCCAGCTGCTTTGTCTGAGCGAAAACGGCTTTCTTTATGACGGCTGGTATGAAGGCGAGGTTGCACCGGAAAATATTCGTCCCGTCAAAATCGCACTGGACATCTGTACCTTCAAGCGTGAGGTCTTTGTCACCAAAAATGTCCGGGAGTTGTATGACAGCTTTTTGAATAATCCGGTCTCCGAAATGAAGGACTCTCTGGAAATTTTCATTTCGGATAACGCGCAAACCCTCAATCAGGACGACGTTGTGCTGTGCGACAAGATTCATGTGTTCCTCAACCGCAACACCGGCGGTGCCGGCGGCTTTACCAGAGGTATGATCGAAATCATGAAGCGGCGAGAAAAGGATCACATCACCCATGTTCTGGTAATGGATGATGACGTCATCATCAACCCCGACTCGGTTTACCGTACCTTTGTCATTCTTTCCCTTCTCAAGGATCAGTATCAGGACGCCTTTGTGGGCGGCGCCATGCTGCGTCTGGACAAACAGTACATTCAGACAGAAGCCGGTGCCCGCTGGAACAAGGGTTACCTGATTTCTCACAAATCCGGTCTGAGCCTGCTGGAAACAGAGGCCTGTCTGTATAACGAATTTGAAGAAAAAACCGAATTCAACGCCTGGTGGTACTGCGCCTTCCCTGCCTCTGTCATCAGTGAAAGCAATCTGCCGCTGCCGATCTTTATCCGTGGCGACGATGTGGAATACGGCCTGAGAAATCTCAAAAACCTGATTCTTATGAACGGCATCTGCGTATGGCACGAGCCGTTTGAAAACAAATACGCCTCCTCTATGTATTATTACATTTTCCGCAACCGTCTGATTGACAATTCCATTCATAATCTGAAATATAAAAGAAAGCACTTCCTCCGGGATCTGAAGCAGCAGGTCAAGCGGGAAATCGTTTTCTATCGCTATAAAAACGCCGATTTGCTGATGGACGGCGTCAACGACTTTTACAACGGCATTGACTGGCTCATGACTCAGAACGGTGAGGACCTGCACAAGAGCATCATGGGACGCGGCTATAAGCTGCAGGATATCAACGACCTGTCGGTTCCCTTCAGCTATCCCGCTTACGAACAGGCCTGCCGGATGCCCGAGCCCAAGAGAAGAACCCGTGCCTGGCGGAAATTCACCGCCAACGGTCTGATGCTTCCCTGCAAGAAAAAGGCAGACAACGAAATGCCGGTGGTAGCACCTACCTTTACCGCAAGACCGGTCAACTTCTACCGTGTCCAGAAGGCTCTGAACTACGACTATTGCAGCAGAAAGGCCTTTGTCACCCAGAAGAGCATCAAGGAAACCATTCGTCTGATGTATAAGCTCTGGAAAATCGAGGTCAAATCCAGATGGAAATATAAAAAGACCGTCAAGAGATACTACCGCAGAGGCGGCGAGCTGATGCAGCTTTCCTTCTGGGAGAAGTATCTGGATCTCTGAGAACCATCCTCATCCTGTCACCCTCATCAGAATGCGCGGTGACAACAGCTTCCTTCTTTTGAAAACAATCAATTCATTCATATAATAAAAAAGGAGTGTTACTCATGAGCGACCTGAAAGAAAACGAAATGGCAAAGACCGAGGAGACAGCCATTGTCAAGGCCGAGGATACCCATCACGACGTGGGTATCGTGGGTTTGTGGTTTGGTCTGAACTACGGCTCCGTGCTGACCTATTATGCGCTCTACAATGTTGTATGTTCCATGGGCTACAGTGCCATTATGGTCAACAAGCCGGAGACACTGTGGGAGCCCCGGTATGCGGACAAAAACACCGTTGCCAACAAATTCATCTACAAATACTGCGACAACAACGTTACCCAATCTTATCACAGCTCCCCCTATTACCGTGTGCTCAACGACACCTGCGACACCTTTATCGTCGGCTCCGATGTGGTATGGAACTATCCCATCAGCGGAGTCGGCAGCGGTCAGTTCTTCTTCCTGGACTTCGTCGAAGACACCAAAAAGAAGATCGGCATGGCCTGTTCCTTCGGAGCCGGCTATGAGGGGCCCGAAGAGGCCCGCATCTGGTCGGAGCATTTTCTTCATAAATTCGACTATATCGGCGTCCGTGAGGACGAAGCGGTAGCCATCTGCCGGGACACCTTCCATGTGGATGCCGACAAAATTATGGACCCTGTTTTTCTGTGCAACCGCCAGGTCTTCCATGATATTGCGGCCAATTCTTCCGTTCATGAGGAAAATAAATATATCTGCAGCTATATTCTGGGACCCGACAATCCGAAAAAACGGGTATTTCTGCGTATTGCCGAGCTTCTGGGCTGCGAGTACCGCTGTCTCCCCAATCCCAACAGCCCCGACAAATTCACTATGCTGACCGGCCTGCCGTCTATTCAGGGTGCCAGCGTAGAGGATTGGCTGAAATATTTTGAAAATACCGAATGCTATGTCGGCGACTCCTTCCACGGCCTGTGCTTCTCCATTATTTTTGGCCGTCCATTTGTCTGCATCGTCAACAACGGTCAGAGTCTTGCCCGTTTCCAGACCCTGCTGTCTTTGATCGGTCTGGAAAACAGAATTATCAACGTGGACGAGGATGATTTGTCTCCTGATGTCATCACCAAGCGTCTTCAGGACATCCTTGCTCAGAAGATCGACTATGAGAAGGTCTGGCGCATCATTGACGAAAAGGCATCATTGTCCTACAACTGGCTGAAAA
This sequence comes from uncultured Ruminococcus sp., assembly GCA_902772955.1. Taxonomy (GTDB): domain Bacteria; phylum Bacillota; class Clostridia; order Oscillospirales; family Acutalibacteraceae; genus UBA1213. Next base: position 2,899 of record CACYCV010000076.1, on the reverse strand, counting down.
ACGCTATTTCCTCCAAAAAGGAGATCAAGGAGTATGATCCGGAGGCTTTCAAGATCCGCAGCTACAAAATGAAGGATTACTATCCCGAAACCGTTGCCGGTGTGCCGGAAACACTCTGTACAGGCTGCGCTGCCTGCGCCAATATCTGTCCGGTGGATGCCATTTCCATGGAGGAAAACGACGAGGGCTTCCGCTTCCCGGTCATTAATCCCGAAAAATGTATTCACTGCAAGAAGTGTATCAATACCTGTCCTGCCGTCACCACCCTGTTGGACAACAACCAGCTTCCCCCGGTATATGCCGCTTCCTCCATTGACCGCATCAATAAGGAAAGCACCTCCGGCGGCGCCTTTACTGCCGCTGCCGAAGCCATTATTGCCCAGGGCGGCTATGTCTGCGGTGCTGTCATGGACTATGACCCCCTGAGCGTTCATCACATCGTGACCAACACCATGGAGGGACTGAGCCGCATCAAAACCTCCAAATATGTTCAGAGTGACATCAATCTGGTCTACCGGGAAATCAAGGAGCTGCTGGAGGCCGGAAAGACCGTTCTCTTCTCCGGTACCCCCTGTCAGGTCGGCGGTATCAGAGCTTATCTGGGCAAGCCCTATGATAATCTCTATCTCATGGATCTTTTCTGCCATGATGCCCCCTCTCAGAAGATTCTCCGCACCTATATCCGCGAGCTTTCCCAGCGTCCGGAAATCCGCAAGGGCGGCGAGCCTCCCAAGCCGACGCAGATTATCTTCCGAGACAAGGAACGCTACGGCTGGAGAAGCTCCAACCATATCCGCGTAAAATTTGACAACGGCGCCGAATATATCGGCCACTTCAAGGAGCCCAATAAGCCCGTTGATAACTTTGAAAAGATTTATTACACCCGACTGGCTCCCAGAAAGTCCTGTGCCGAGTGTATCTTCTGTGCTTTGCCCCGTCAGGGTGACATCTCCATCGGTGACTTCTGGGGAATCGGAAAGATTGATCCCAGTATGGACAATCCGAAAGGCACCTCGATTCTGCTCATTAACAACACCCAGGGCAAGAAGCTGCTGGATCTTATGAGGCCCAACTTAGCAAAGGTCAAAATGATGCCCATCACGGCACCGGAAATCAAATACAACCGGATTACGGCAGGCTCTGAGGTGGCTGTCAGCCCCAAGCGGGAGCGCTTCATGCAGCTGCTGAAAACCCATACAATGGCACAAAGCGTGGATCTGGTTTCCAGAGACGCTTTTGATGTTGGTCTGTGTGTCAATTATCTGGCCGTGAATTTCGGCGGCGCGCTGACACATTACGCTTTGTATCACGTATTGGAGGATCTGGGCTATTCCACCCTAATGATCGAGCGTCCCAAAACCTCTCCGAACCTCCACTCTCATCTGAGGGACTACGGCCGGATCCACTTAGCACCTCTTTATCCCTCCTATGCCACCGCGCCCAACTATCCCACCAGGGAAGTCATGCGGGAAAGGCTGAACAAGAGATGCAACACCTTTATGGTTGGCTCCGATAAGCTGTTCAACTATTTCCTCTACACGGCGCTGGACAAATATACAGCTCTCGACTGGGTCAGCGACACCAAGAAGAAGATTGCCTATTCCGCCTCCTTTGGCAGAACCCTGGGAGATCCTCAGGTTCATGAGGAGCTGGGCTATTACCTCCAGAAGTTTGATTATTTCTCCTCAAGAGAAGACAGCGGTGTAGAAACAGCCAAAAACGTCTACGGCGTCAAAGAGGCAGAATGGGTTCTCGACCCGGTATTCCTGTGCGATTTCAGGCATTATCAGGCACTCATCGACCGGAGTCAGCGTCAGCTTCCGGAAAAATACATCAGTGCATATCTGCTTGACCCCACCGTGGCAAAAGCCGATACGGTCCGTCATTTCCAGAAAAAGCTGGGCATCGACTATGCCGAAGCCTTCACGGAATACATCCGGTCAGACGCCTATTTTGAGCCTCTTGGCGAGCTGTACAAGGGGATGCTGAAAACCGAAGAGCGTCTGCAGAGCATTGCAAACTGTGACTTCTTTGTCACCGACTCCTTCCACGGAATGTGTTTTGCCATCATGATGAGAAAGCCATTTGTGGCCATCGTCAATGAGCACCGCGGTGCTGCCCGGTTCTATTCCATTGCCAAACTGCTTCATCTGGAGGATCGTCTGCTGACCAATTATGCCCAGCTGAATACTGACCTGTATGACAAGCCCATTGATTATGATGCTGTCCACGAGATCCTGAACAACGAGAAGGTTCGGTGCATGGCGTGGCTGATGCACGCTCTGGAGGCACCAAAGCTTGCGGTCATGTCCGAATATGACATCCTGATGAACAAAATCAAGGAGCAGGATCAGAAGATTCACGCACTCAAGGATCTGCTGCTGAATATGTCCGCCAACCTGTCCAGCGTACTGCAGGACAAGCTGGATCTGCTGGACTATCTTGAATCTCTGAAATTCAACGTCAAAAACACCATCATTGTTATTGCCGTCAAGGACACTCCCGGACTGGCGCTCAACTCCTTTGTTTCCTCCAGGCTCCAGGCATTGGGACTTACCACCGATCTGGTAGGCAAGCACGGCCACAGCTATCTTGCAGTCATCAACGGCGGTGTTCCCATCTTTGAAAAGCTGGGCGTCAAGGACGAGCCCATCATTTATGACAGGCATTTCGGAAAATACGAGGTATATGCTACCAGCCGAGTCTATCTCAACGGCAACGAAGCCCTGATCCGGATCAACGAAAAGGAATATTCCGTCAACAGTCGAGGCCTGAACATCGTTGTCTACGACAAGATCAACTTCAAAGCAATCGACTCTGTCTGCTTCGACACCCACGAAGCCAGCTTCAAATGCACCAGAAAATAATACGCAGCGGAGCGCTGTCGGTTCGCGGCAGC
>CACYCV010000075.1 GCA_902772955.1 uncultured Ruminococcus sp. | reverse complement strand
ATGCCCGGTCATAACACAACCACCCCAAAGCGGCGCGTTAGCGTCGTGTGGGGTGGAAGCCGCGGCAGTAAAGCTGGACACGGCGAATTCAAGCGGAACGGAGTGGAGCAAGGCGCGAACACGTCCAGCGGGGTCACCCGCCGCTCCGCAGGGGATTGACCTTTTGGGTGTTTAATGGTATAATTTTGACAAAATACGACAGAGGTTTTTTGATGGTTTCCGGGAGAAAAGGTCTGTTGGGATGCTTTCAAGGATCCTCTGTAAAAAAAGAAGGATTGAAAATGAGCGATCAGAAAAAAACGGTGGAAATCAGATACTACAGCGGATATATCCGTAACTGGAGGGAGCTTTGTCGGGAGCTTTCCGTTGCGGAGAACCTGAGCCGCAGTGAAAGAGAAGAGGAAATCCTGAAAAAAGCCTATTCTGCCTGGAAACTTTCCATGATGGATCATCTTTACGGGATGTTTGCCTTTGCTATCTGGGACGAAAATGAAAAAAAACTCTATTGCGTCAGAGATCAGGTCGGCCAGAAACAGATGTTTTATGCGGTTGTCGGCAATGAACTTCTCTGCTCCGGTGATATTAACGAGATTGCTGTGGATCCGAGGATTGAAAAGCGCCTGAATCTCCGTATGCTCCAGCATTATCTGTTTTACGGTTATCCTATCGGCAAAGAAACCTTCTATGAGGGTGTGTATAAGCTCCAGCCGGGGCATTATGCCGAATGGGACGGGAAGGAGCTTAAGGTTGTCCGCTATTGGCAGCCTGTTTTTGAACCGGACAGGAGCCGTCCCGTTGAATACTGGGCAGAGGAAATCCGGAAAACTGTTGAGGAGATTCTTGCGGAAGAAGCCAATGATCAGGAGTTCCCCTATAAGGAATCCTTCCTTTCCGGCGGTGTGGATTCATCCTATCTTTTTGCTGCCAGTGATGCAAAATGTGCCAATACCATTGGCTATGAAGAGGACGGTTTTGATGAATCCGCTCTTGCCCGTCACACGGCAGATGTCCTTCAGAAGGGATTCCGCGTCAAGAAGATCACTGCTTCCGAGTTTTTTGAGCGCGTTCCTACTGTCATGGACAAAATGGGACAGCCGCTGGGAGATGCCTCCGCAGTTGCGTTCTCCCTTGGATGTGCCGGTGTAAAGGAGTATTCGGATGTTGTGTACTCCGGAGAAGGCATTGATGAGTTTTTCGGTGGGTACAATGCCCATAAGAATCCGCTGAATCCTGAATGGGTCTATCTGACCTGCTCCCACATCATGTCGGAAGAGGTTGTGAAGTCCCTGATGAAGGATTATAATCCTGCCGTCAAGGCAACGGATCCGGTGATCGCTCTCTGGAAAGAAACGGAAGGGCAGGATGAGCTTTCACGAAAGCTGACCATTGATATCTCCTATTGGCTGGAGGGAGATATCTATCTGAATACCGACAGAACAAGCACCGCCTGCGGCATTGAACTGCATACCCCCTTCAGTGACCTCAGACTGTTTAATGTGGCAAGAAGGATTCCGGCGGAATACAAGTTTATGAAGGATCAGAATAAATATGCCTTCCGCATGGCCGCTTCCAGCAAGCTTCCTGAGGAGGTTGCCTTCCGGAAAAAGGTTGGCTTTGCCGTTCCGATCCGTAAATGGCTGGCGGATGAGAAATACTATCCGTCTGTCATTGAAAAGCTCTTTGGGGAGTCATCCCGGAAATTCTTTTCTCAGGATGCCTTAAAGCAACTCTGGCAGAGCTATCTGTCAGGGGAAGAATTTCTCTGGAACAGAATCTATGCGATTTATGTCTTCCTTCTCTGGTATGACCTGAAATTCTGATAGAATTGTCCCCTATAAAGAAAATAATCCGCCGTCGGAGGTTCCTGTTCCGGCGGCGGATTCATCATTTTGGAGGATATTCTGAAATACTGCTTCGATGTTGCCTTAATAACTAAAGATTTCCACCTGACACTGCTCCGCAGTGGAGCTGAGAACTCTTGCGGCAACGTTAACTCCCGAATCCATGATCGGGGCAACTGTCTGGGAAATTGTCTGATCAATATAGCCGATCAACAGATTGTTGCTGTACACTGCGATCAGGCTTCGCAGATACTGGTTGGAATAGTCACGTCTGAGAGCAAGCGTTTCATTATCAGAAACCACAACAGGTGTTGTGAATGGAACAACAGTAGTTATTCTCAGGGCTTGTGGCTGGATCGGCTGAGCTGCTTGTGCGGGATACGGAGGCATTGGTGATTGTGTTGTGTTTTGATTTTTATGGACAGCAATGGCAATGCCTCCGATAATGAGTACGAGAACAATCACAACAAAGGTAATCGTAATGACAATGGGATCAGTTACAACAATCATTTTTATCCTTCTTTCGTTTTGTAGTTAAAAATATCTGATATTCGCGATTGACTTCATGAAGAATGCTTTGCCGCAGGAGCCGTCTTTTCAGTGTAATTTCTTTCCGCAATAGGGACAGTACTTCTTTTGAGAATCCTCCGATAAATGTGCCTTCTTTTATCTTATTAATATAGACAAGGGCCATTATATGGTGCATAATACAGTTATTAATAATATCTAAAAATATTTAATTATAAGATTATTGTAATATTAATGATAAAAGTGAGGCGGTTTTGGATGAAACATCAGAAGGACAATCGAATCAGGCTGCCGCAGCAAGTAGTGGCTTTCTGGCTGGCGTGGATGATGCTGTTTACGATGCTTCCCATTCAGTTAATCAGTGCCGAAAATGAAACCGACACAGGTGCCCTCCAGAATGGTATCGGTATCTATAATCATATCCTGACAAATCTGACAGGTTTACAGACAAACTATCAGGTGGATTTTTATCAGCTGGTTTCCACTTCCGATCCGTCTGCGGAGGGAGAACCCCTCCGCTATCACTATGAAAAGAAGCTGCTTCCCGGTGAATTGGAGCTTACCGATACCTCCGGAAGTATAGTCTATCTGAGCAACAGCGGCGTACAGCTTCAGCAGGAAAGAACCCTGCAGTTTCTGGATAATCAGGACCTGAAGGTATTTCTGATCAACAACAGAATTGCCCGTATTGTTATCACTCCGCAGCTGACCGAAAGCCGCAATGACGAGGAAGTGGACGTTTTTGTACAATATCCTACAGCAGAAGGCTTCCGGGGCGACCTGAGCGAGATTGATCTGGACAGCACCAACCCGCCCACCGGGGATCCGGCAGCCAATATTGCCTTGGAATCCACAAGCAGAATCTATCTTCTTCAATATAACGAGAGTCAGACAGGTTCTCATGCCGTTACCATCAAGGAGGATCCTCTGAATCTCTATAAAGTAAAGCGGTTTGACCTTACACCTATGATCGACCTGGATGTGTATGTGCAGTGGAGGGATACAAATGGTGAAATACCGGATCCGGACAGCGTGAGCTTTGAAATCAGCCGTGCCATGGATAACGGCGGTTCCTTACAATATGAGCAGTATCCGGCTGCCGGTACAGCTCCACTGCATCGTTCTGTAACGGTGCAGGACAGCGATAATGTTATTTATACCTACAGTGTTCCTGAAAAAGCACAGGATGGCAGCTCCTTTCTCTATCGGGCTGAGGAGTTTTTGCCTGACGGTGCCAATTATACGATTACAGCGGAGGATAATACCCATTTTACCAATTACAGTCTGATAGATTTTGACTGCAGGATTGATTGGCACGATACCGGACGGGCGGACAGCATTACCAAGTCGATAGATCTGGATTTTATTTCACGGTATTTTGATCTGGTGGACGAAACCGACCCGGATCATCCGGTGAATGTTCCTTATTTCTACGATATGAATGCGTTCTCCGCTCTGGACGAAGGGCAGCAGTATTATGTCCGCCATGCCTATGCGGAGGTCACAGACGAAAACGACCAGGTGATTGGCTACCGTCTGGGAATGAACTACGAAGAAAAAATGGATACGGAGGGCAAAACCTTCTATGAGCTTCGTTTCCGGAACCTCCCGGAAATCACCTCCGACGGTACAGCAAGGATTTACTCTGTCAAGCAAATAAGCCCAACAAATATACCGGTTGACAAGGTTGAAACCCTTGCAGATGAATATATGAGCGGCAGGGGAAACGATGGCTATTATATCGTGGCTGAAAATGCCGGTGTGCTTTCCAATACGGTGGACAGAGTCTTCAAGGGAGGCAAGCTGATTTTTGTCCTGACAGGCACTGACACATTTGAGGGTGAGCTGGTATGGGCTGATCTGGACAACCGGACAGCCAGAGAGGAAATCGTTGCCGCAGGCAATCCAGGCGACTTTCTTCTTTACAGGTATGTTATCGACCCGGACAATCCGAACAGCTGTCAGATGGTATCCCAGGTGGGTACATGGACAATCCGGGACGAGGCCTATACCGAAGGCGGGCAGACGAAGCATCGTTATGTTTATGCCGATCAGGACGGCAATCCTGTCAGCATCGAAAAGTATGACAACACCGGCAAGGAATATTTCTATTTTGCCAAGGAACGTCTTTCAGCCTCCATGCTGCCGGGATATACGGCTGCTTATGTCTACAGCGGGGTGGATAACTATCCCTTCGGTGTGTCGGATCAGGGCATCTATCATTCTTCCGGTGTGTTTCCCAACCATGCCACCGTCAAAAATGCTCTGATGGGATCGGTTGCCTATGGAGTTGATGCCAAATGGATTGCGGCCGAGCTCCAGGGAGGAGAAGCGGATATTCACTATATTCTCCAACGCTTTAATCCTTTGGCTAACCCTGTCACAGATCCGGATACCGGAGAAACTACTTATACCCCTGCATGGGAGAATGTGGAACAGATTTATCATCCTGCGGATCAGGATGCCGGCACAGAGGCATTTACCGAGGGAATGCTGGATTTTCTGAGTTTTTCTGCGGAAACCATGGAAAAAGACGGCGTTTTCAGTGTGGTCAATCAGTATGACGAAACCGGACACGCATTTCAGTACCGGGTCGTACAGATCGGTCTGAAGCGTACTGACGGGGGACACACCGAAACGTTCAGTGATCCTGTCATGATGGCTTCTGATGCTGACGGCAAGCTGCTGCTGGGACCGGCCGACAGCAATGGTCTGTGCAGTGTCAGACTGCTGGATTCCCAGGGAAATCCCTGCGACCAGGTGACAATCACTACCAACGGCAATTCCTTTGCCATGAGTGTAAAATATGATAGCAGTACACAAACCTTTTACTACGAATATCGTCTGATCGGCAATGTGCGGATCGTCCTGAACAAGGATTTTGATCCGGTACCCCGTCAGCAGCTTCTGAATGCCTACAATGCAAAAATTACCCTCCAGCTGATGAAGTACAACTATACCACCGGCGGCTTTGAGTCCTACCGCCCCGGCTTTGATATCCGTTATACAGATGGAACGCCGAAGGAGTAGGGGGATACCGAATATACGGAAGACGGTCTTAAAATTAAAATTCAACCCGCCTCCGACGGCCAGTTTACCGTAGACAGAAATACACAGGTCAGCGGGATTAGCGGAATCCAGTCCGGATATGCCATTGAACTGCTCAATGTTTCCATGTATGATGAGGAAGGCCATCTCAACCGGTACTCCATCCGTGAATTGCGCACCCAGGTGGGGGAGGATGAAAACCATGACCCGATTTATCAGAATGTGGGAAGCCCTATTTATTCCTCCAGGACAGTATCCACCGGCAGAGAGGTGTTTACTGCCCGGAATGCCTTTGGTGAAGGCGGCGAAAGAGTTGACGTTCACAAAATCTGGATGGATGACGGTGAGGAAGAATACAAGGCGGATATTGCCGTTGATATGTCTGCCAGAGCCATGCCCCTGCCCATCCAGACATCCGATCAGGACAGAATCTCTGACTGGGAAAATCTGACACTGGAGCAGATTGAAGAACTCCTTCAGGATTCTGCCGGATCCTCTGTCAGCTGGACCTATGATAGTCCCTGGCTTACGGGCAGTATTTTTGAGGATACCTTGATGGATTCCAGGGGGCTGGGTGACAGATATGTTAAGGGAAGCACCCTTCCGAATACCTACCGTGGGCTTGACAAGTGTGATCTGACACTTCGGACCGGCAGCAGAAGCGGAGATCTGCGGTTTTTCCTGATGAGAAAGTCCCCCTCCGACAGTGACTATCAGAAAGTGATTGACAGCAATTTGGTGTTTACTCTGGCAGGAAGCGGCAGCGGGACTGTCTCCTATGCGCCCGACAGCGTTACCGGTCTATATACTGTTCCGCAAAGTGACAGGGTAAACGGCATTTATTACATCAGACTGACGGATGTGGATGCTGGCTGTGACTACAAGCTGCTGGAGGAAAATCATCAGGAGCTTTCAGTATTAACAAAGGAGCCCTATGAGTATGAGGCTTTAGACACCGCCAACGGACCGCTGGATCCTGCGGATTACCCCGGCCTGGACCAGTCCAGGATTACAGGCATCAACCAGGTACTCAATACCGCTCAGGATAACGAAGCCTTGCTTTATACGGGTGCCGTTTTGAATAACGACAGTATCTGGATGAAGCGTATTGATGTCCGGGTCGGCTACACCTACAACACTCACTGGCACCTCAAGGATTTTCAGGAGCGTATGCCGGCAGGGGTGCAGAACGATCACACTTTTGTCTTCAGAAATGATATTGCAGACAGCGATTTCTATACGGAATGGGAGGCTCCCTCCTCCGGATGGCTGGGAATGCTTCCTGCCAGATATGAAGATCCCGCCACTCCTCTGGTGGAGTCCGACAAAAGTAACGTGGTGGACCTGCAGAATGCCAGCTTCACCTATCAGAACGGCAGCAGAACCGTAGATCCGCTTTCCTTTGATTGGTTTGCCGGTGTTTATACCGCTGTCTACGATAAGGACAAGGACAATGTGGGAGATTATGAGCGCTATTATGCAGTGCTGGAGGAGCCTACAGTCTCCAACGTCAGGCTTACAGACCTGACCTTTACTAATACCCGTATCGGTATTGTCAATTTTCATATCCGGTTTAACTGGAAGGTTGGTTCCAGACTTTCGGATATGAGGAAGGTGACAGTGCAGATTCTTGCGGATTATCATGACGGTTCAGAGCCTCATCCGGTGCTGGTGCCCGTGTCGGAGGGGTCTTCGGAGCTTACCGCTGAGATTGACATCCGCCTGCAGGACGGGGTGGATGATTATTTCATCACCAACCTGCCCAAATATACCAATACCGGTAAAATCATTACCTATTCCCTCAGAGAAGTCAGGATCAACGATATGGGTTTTGACGAAAACGGCAGGTGTCTGCTGGATAACGACGAACTGTATGCGGAAATTGTTACCAAACCTTACCGGGTCAATACGGATTCCAACAGCGATAACCTGATGCCGGTGGTCATTACGAATCGATTTGTGGGAGAAACGGATTTTACGATTAATAAAATCTGGAAGGACGATACCAATGCCCTCAAGACCCGTTCGGATCTTTATATTCAGCTCTGGCAGCACACCACTGATCCGGATCCGGCGGCTCAGCAAGACACACAGATCGGTAAGGATTACCACTGGAAAAAAAAGCGGCTGACAGCGATAACCATTGGTTCTATACTTTTTACGAGCTTCCGAAGTATGATAACAAGGGCTTTCGGTTTGAATACTATGTCACCGAAGTGACCACGGTTCTGGCCGGGAAGGAATATCAGACCTATTACCGGAACGCCGAGCACATGATTGCTTCCGACAATAACGGAGCCGGCTATGTTTCCAATGACAGTGTATTCACCATTCCTCATAGTGCCCTCCGGGCGGGCTTCCGTCTAACGGTCAGCGGGTTGGACAAAACGGACTCCTTCTATGAAACCGATACCCCCGGGGATGCCGATTATCACTATCGGGTGACGGATCAGAACGGAAAAGTATTCCAGAGCGGCGTCAGCATCGGTCAGTCTGTATCCGACGGAAAGGTAACGGTTACCGTTACGCCTGATCCCGGTAGCTTTTCAGGAGATTTTGTCTTTCGTCTGCAGCGCAGGGTAAATGGTTTGCAGGCCGTTACCAATGACCAGAATCAGGTTGTGGATGATCAATACCGGGATGTGCCGGATTACTGTGACCTGAATCCGTGAAACTAATAACGGAAAAAATTCGTTTTCGGGGATTGTCAAGGGGGACTTTTCCGCAAAAGTCCCCCTTGACT
>CACYCV010000074.1 GCA_902772955.1 uncultured Ruminococcus sp. | reverse complement strand
TGGAGCAAGGCGCGTATTGTCCCGTGCGGTCACGCACCGCGCCGCCGAACAGGGATGGACAAGAAAGCAAAGATGGGTTATACTTGGTGATAGAAACTATCTTGTCTGTAAGGAGGAGCATTCCGATGAGAAATATTTTGATAACAGGCGGAACAACCTTTGTCAGCAAATTTGCGGCAGAATATTTTGTCCATCAGGGTAATACGGTGACCGTATTGAACCGCGGAAGCCGTAAACAGCCAGAGGGAGTGAAATGGCTGCCCCGTGATCGGCTGAACATAGGGAATGCCCTGAAGGGAACTCACTTTGATGCGATTCTGGATATTACTGCCTATCACGAGGAACATATCCGTTCGCTGCTTCAGTCCGTCGTGTCCTTCAATGATTATATCATGATCAGCTCCAGTGCAGTTTATCCGGAAACCAATCCGCAGCCGTTTTCGGAAAACCAGTGCTGCGGCAGAAATACTGTATGGGGCGATTACGGCTGGAACAAGCTGCAGGCAGAAAAAACATTGCAGGCGTTTTTTCCGGATGCCTATATCCTACGGCCGCCGTATTTTTATGGACGCTACGATAATCTGTATCGGGAAGCCTTTGTGTTTGACTGCGCACTTCAGGACAGACCGTTCTTTCTGCCGGGAGACGGCTCCATGCCGCTGCAGTTCTTTCATGTTTCAGACCTCTGCCGCCTGATAGAAATCCTTCTGGAGCAGCACCCCGATGAACATGTTTTCAATACAGGAAATCCAGAAACCGTCAGTATCAAGGATTGGGTGACCCTTTGCTATCGCGCAGCGGGAAAACAGCCGGAGTTTGTTTCGGTGGATCCGTCGGTGCCTCAGCGGGAATACTTCTGCTTCTATGACTACGCCTATGTGCTGGATGTGTCCCGTCAGCAAAAATGGATGCCGGACACACTGCCTCTTTTTCAGGGACTGCAGGAGGAATTGGAATGGTATCGTCAGCATCCGGAGGGTGTGGACCGCCGGAAACCGTATATGACCTACATCGACCAGTTTTTACGATAAATGAAAAGGAAAGAGGAAAAACGGATGATTATCAGAACCAATCGACTTCTCCTTCGTCTGCTGACACCGGAGGATCTGGACAGCACCTGCCGCTATGCGCTGGACAAAGAAAGTATTCCTATGATGGTTTATTTTCCAAAGCTGTCACGCCTGGAAGTAGCGGAGTTTTTGCACAACGCCCAGAAAGAAGCTGCCAAGGAACGGCCGGATTATTATGAGCTGGCAATTCTGCGTGAGGGAGAACATATCGGCGGGATTTCTCTGTATTTTGACGGATACTATGACCGCGGCGAGCTGGGATGGCTGTTGCGAAGGGACTGCCGCGGCTTTGGCTATGCCGAAGAAGCTGCCAGAGGTGTCATGCAGTATTTTTCTGAAGTATTCGCCCTGAAACGGTTTATTGCCCAGTGTGATACGGAAAACTCCTCCTCCAGACGTGTCATTCAAAAGCTTGGAATGCGTCTGGTGGAGGTTCATAGCGGAAGAAAAAACCGGTGTTCCGATGAGGAACGTCAGGAAGAGCTTTATGAATGGAGCTGTCAGGACAAAACCTGACCCGTCGCCGCATAGAGAGAAATGCGGCAGCATAACAATGAGAATTTTTTACACATCTCATGCATTATACGACAAAAATATTCAGAATAGACAAATAAATGATTATTTCAGACAGAATGTTTGTCGAAAAATAAGAAGTTTCTTTAAAGATTTCTTAATAACTTTTTCGGTATGATAGTATCAGAACAAAGAAACACGGAGGTTATCGTATGAAAAACGTCATTCTTTCCGCAAGAGGACTTTGTAAAAGCTTTGCACATAACGGAGGCCAACTTCACATCCTGCGCAATGTTGATCTTGACCTGTATGAAGGAGATTTTACCGTAATCATGGGATCCTCCGGTTCAGGAAAGTCCACATTGCTGTATGCGCTCAGCGGAATGGATGCAGCCAGCGCAGGCGAGGTTATGTATAAAGACAAGAACATCGTTACCGCCACAGAAAATGAACTCTCTGCCCTGCGTCATACGGATTTTGGCTTTGTATTTCAGCAGATGCATCTGGTCAGCAACCTGACCTTGTTTGAAAACGTGGCCATCTGCGGTTATCTGAACAAAAACAGAACCCAGAAGGAAGTCGCGGAACGTGTGAATGAGTTGCTGGACGGAATGAATCTTTCCGAAGTCAAAACACACCTTCCCTCTCAGGTGTCCGGAGGTGAGCAACAGCGCTGTGCAATTGCCCGTGCGGTCATCAATGATCCTGCTCTTCTCTTTGCCGATGAGCCTACCGGCGCGCTGAACAAAACCAACACGATCGAGGTGCTCAACCTGCTGACCTATCTGAACAGCAGAGGACAGAGCATTCTGATGGTCACCCACGATCTGAGAGCTGCTCTGCGGGCATCCCGCCTCCTCTATTTAGAGGACGGAAATATCATCGGTGAGCTGCTTCTGTCACCCTTTAATCCCCAGGAGGCACAGCGGCGTGAGATTCAGATCAACGCATGGCTTTCTTCTTTGAAATGGTGAGGTGCGATATGGCAATACGAACGCTTTTAAAATCCAATATCCGGCACAAAAAAGGAACCTTTATCAGCATCGTTATTCTCATGATTATCATTTCCATGTCCATTTCTTCGGTGCTGAGCATTCAGAAAAGCTCTCATGACAGTGTGGAACGCACGGTCAAGGATATCAACTCTCCCTTTATGTCCGCCATCGTTCTGGAAGAAAATCTCACGGAAGAAATGCTGAATAAAGTCAAAAAGAATCCCAACGTAGAAAAAACTCAATTGATACCGGTTGTTCACATGAAGTGTGTTCAGGGAAACGGACCAAAGCAAGATACCTTCTGTCTGATTCGTACCTATGATAGTCGCTACAAGATTCTGAAAAATGATCTCTCCGGTTATTCCGGTGAGGAAAGAAAACCTGCTCCCGGTGAAATCTTTGTGCCGGTTTCCTTCCTGAACAACTATCATGTAGAGGTAGGTCAGAAGATTAAAATCGGCTATCTCACCACTGATACCATGGAAGAGGTCAAGATCGGTGCCGTTGTTGCGGATCTTCATTTCGGCTCTATGACTTCCAGTATGACTGACATTTTTGTCTGCAAGGAAGATCTGAAGGAAATGAAAGCAAAAAAGAATCAGGATTTTGAGGTTTTTCTGAAGGATATGAAGGAAAAATACAAGGATTCTCCTGAAGACCTGGCACGTGTTAATGACATGAAAGTGCCGACCATGTATTTGCTGGAGGTTCGCAAAAGTGCCCAGTGTACGCTGTCGGATGCGGAATTGAAGGTAGCCCTGAATCTGGAAAGTCATCTGGTTGACAAATCTGTTATCAGTATCACCAATCAGGAGGCGGTACAGAACGCCATGCTTTACCCAGATATCATCTGCGCTCTGATGCTGGTCTTTCTGATTTTCCTGACCGGAGTAGTACTGCTGGTCATCCGATATGTAATTGTCTCCTCTATCGAGCTGGATTACAGTGATCTTGGCGTCATCAAGGCAATGGGCTTTACCTCCAGACAGATTCGTCTGGTCTTTACCCTGCAGTATCTTCTGGCACAGGTCATCGGCAGTGTGATTGGTCTGGTGCTGTCATTGCCGGTCATCATGATGTTTGGCAATGTATTCCAGCCGCTCACCGGTATTCCTACTACCAGCAGTCTTTCTATCCTGAACAGCCTGCTGATTGTGCTGGCAATTCTGGCGGTTTCTGTCATCTTTATCTTCTTCAGCACCCGCAAGGTTGTCAAGGTATCTCCCATGAAGGCCATCCGTGGACTGAGAGATGATGTCTACTTCTCCTCCAGACTGAATCGGCCCATTCGTGCAAAGATGCTGTCTGCCAGCCTTGGTCTGCGGCAGTTTAATTCCAATAAGAAAAAGTATATCAGCACAACCATTATTGCCTCGATTCTGGTGTTCTTCATGCTGACCATTACCATTCTGGGAGACACAATGAATTCCAAATCCTCCATGGAATCCATGGGAATGATGATTACAGAGGTCAATGTCGGTTTGAAAAACAAAAACTCCTATGAACACATCGGAGAGATCGAACAGGTCGTACAGAAGTATAGCGATATTGAGAGAAGATACTATTATACCGTCAAGAACTTCACGATGAACGGTGTCAAAACACTGGGTCTGATCTTTGATAATGAAGAAGGCTTCAATATCATTCAGGGACGCGCTCCCAAGTATGACAACGAAATTGCCGTAACAGAATTCATTGCCCAGGAGCAGGGAATTCAGATCGGCAGCGAAGTGACGCTAAAGATAGACAACAACGAATACAAATACATGGTGGTGGGTATCCATCAGAGCGTATATGAGGGAGGTCACTGTCTTGCCATGACTCTGGAGGGTGCCAAGCATCTGGATGAGGAAACCGCCATTGATATGGTTTGCTTCAGCCTGAAGGATCCCTCTCAGGCAGAAGCGATTGGCGGCGATCTGATGAGAAATTGTTCCTCCTATGTAATAAACGTAGATGCCAATGAAAAGGCCATATCTCAGGATCCTCTTCTGAATACAATTATTGATGCCATGAAGATCTTTATCTACAGCTTTTCTATTGTCTTTACCCTGGTGGTTGTCCTGCTGGTCTGCAAAAAGGCCTTTCTCCACGAGAAAACCGATATCGGCATCTATAAAGCCATTGGTTTCAAGGTTTCCTCTCTGCGGCTGCAGTTTGCTACCCGTTTTCTGATTATTGCACTGCTCGGAGCGATCATCGGTTCTGTTTTGAGCCTGTGTTTCTCCAATCCTCTGCTGACCGTACTGATTCGCAATGCCGGTGTTGCCAGCTTCAGGATGTCCTTCAACTTCCTGACGTTCTTCCTGCCGGTAATGCTGCTGGTGATTTGCTTCTTTGTCTTTGCCTATTTGGTTTCCCGCAGCATCAAAAAGGTTCATGTTAAATCCCTTATTTTTGAATAACCCCCCCTGCAGCCGCCGTTTCAAGAGCAGAAAACGGCGGCTGCCGCATTTTGGACTCTGCAGAGTATGCCCAGGGACGCTGTCCCTGGACCCTGCAAGCCTTTTGAAAAAGGCTTGAGCGAAAACTTTTGACGTTGCATAGCGTCCTTCCGGTCAAAAAAGAAGAGCTCCAGAGCGCTCCGTGAGGAGCGTGAGGATTGGAAGCCGCGATGGTAAAGTCGGACACACCAAAACCGAGCGGAACGGAGTGGAGCGCTGCCGCGAACACGTCCTGTGCGGTCACGCACCGCGAACACGTCCTGTGCGATCACGTACCGTGGCGGTTAGTGTAAAATAATTCTGGGGAAAATGCCCGGTCAGAATTCAACCGCCCCAAAGCGACGCGTAAGCGCCGTGTGGGGCGGAAGCCGCGGCAGTAAACTTGGACACGGCACAACCGAGCGGAACGGAG
>CACYCV010000073.1 GCA_902772955.1 uncultured Ruminococcus sp. | reverse complement strand
GAAAACAGCTTGCGGTTCGCTACACTTGGCGGTAACTACCCGTGACAGGACTTTCACCTGTGAGATTAGTGTCATGCCCGACACACCAGTAAAAAGCCGGTGAAGCAAAATACTCCACCGGCTTCCGGATCAGGGCAATACGACACCAAAAGCTATTTTAGCTTTTCAGTCGGGCGTAATGTGTCCGTCACGGATTAAAATTAAATTCCAGAATATTGGTGCCATCAGCGTTATTGAAGGCAAAGCCAAGGCTGAAGGGCTTGACGCCTTCGCCGACGGCACTCTCCAGCAGCTGCTGATACAACGACTTAAACTGGGCTTCAAAGGATGTCTTCATCTGCTCCGCTTGTTCTGCGCTGATAGGGGTGTACTCCTTAAAGGTCGCAGTGATCACCATAAAATCATCGTTTTTAAAGGAAACATTGTAATTCAGCAGGCCTGTAGTGTCACCGGAAGCAATCTGCTTGGCAAAAGCATCTTCTCCGCCGTTCTGAGCGACATACTCGCGGAAGCTCATAGAACCGGCAGGTGTGGAAACGACAGGCGCATCCTGAGAGGTTTCTACCACAGCGGAAACCTCAGACGTTGAACTGACAGTGCCGTCCTGATTTACCGTAATCCGGAAAATCTCGGTGCCGTCAGCATTCTGCATGGAAATAACCATGCTGAAGGGTCTGACACCCTGAGAAGCGGCTGCCTGAAGAAGCTGCTGATGAACCTGCTGCATCTGGGTTTCCATAGATGACCTTGCTTCCTGAATCTGTTCATTGGTAATGCTTACCTGAGAGGTGAATTTGGCATTGATGCCAAGGGTATCTTCACCACTGAAGAAACAATCAAAGGTCACGGTGCCATCGCTCTGGGAATTAATTGCCTGCGACAATGCACTGACACCGCCGTTCTGGTCCATAAATGCCTTAAAGCTCATGGTACCGGCAGGTGTCTGAGAAGCCTCCTGGGAAACAGGGGACGGCTCAATGAAGGACGGAGTCACAACAGACGGCTCCTGTGCTTCTACGGACGCCTGAGAATTATCCTGCGGTGTTGCTGCAGAGCCCTGTGTTTCCTCTGTATTGCTGGTCTGCTGCGGGAAAATAGAGGATGCTTCCAGCGTCGGGAAAAGTGTCGACGACGCAGAGGCTGCACCGGCGCTATTGTTATTATTACCGTTATTATTGCCGTTGTCGTTGTTGGAGCCACAGGCAGCGGTCATTCCCACAGAAAGCACCAATGCCATTGTCAGAGCTGCGATTTTGAATGAACGTTTCATGAGAAAGTACCTCCTTTTAAATAGTTTTTGGTTTGAACTATCACGTCAAAAGAGCATACCGGCAATTCTGTCGTCGCCGGTTTCTCCTGAATTGACTGTCCGGATCGGAATAAATTCCTCCGGATGGAGTCATTATACCGCCTTTTCCCAATAAAATCAAGTAATTCCTAAAAAAACCGTGGATCACTGCGGAATATATTCCATTCACTTCACACTTTTGCCGTTCCCGGTCTTCAGATATCATATTCGCTGATAACGGTATCATACAGCACAGAGCCGTCCGTATTGACAATGCGGATGGCATAAGTGAAGGGCCGGACATTTTCTTTTTCGGCAGAAATAATCTGCTCCGCCCATTGAGGCTTCATTTTGTCAAACTCATCACTGAAGGCCTCCTTGACCCCTTTAGTGTCCGGATCAAGATACTTTTTCAGCGTCATGACAATCTCAATCTGATCGTCTCCGTTAAAATCACAGGACAGAATCAGATCATCGTTTTTGACCGTTTTGGTAATGCTTTGGGTAAAAACCTGAAGTCCTCCCCGCTGCTCAATCGCTTCCCTGATACTGAACCGTCCGTCAGAAGAGTTTTCTTCTGAGGAAAGACGGGATGTAACGGAGGCGGATGTCTCGGACGTGGATGTCTCAGAGGGAACTACCACCAGCTCCGTTTTTTCTCCGGATGTCTCTTTCTTTTCTTTGGAGCAGGCCGTCAGACAAAGCAAGCCCATGCTGCAGACCAGAAACACAGTCAGAATTTTCGTAGCTCTTTTCATATTATTCTTCCCCTTTACAATCCGATACCGGAAAAGCGCTTTGCTTTTCATCGGAAATGGCTTTCATAGCAGTCGTTATCATGATTGTCTGTTTTTCCCGGACATTGTGCCGGAGCTTCCGGATCATTTTGATTTTCCTCCGCTCAGGAAAGAAACGAAAACCGCCGGACATCAAACAATCCGCAATCGGTAATACGAATTTCCGGTATTACCGGCAAAGCGGCAAAGGACAGGGTAATAAAGGGATCGATTTCCCGTTCCACTCCCATTTCATAGGCTGTCCGGATAATCGCATCCAACCGGGGAATGAATTCGTCCGCCTCCCTGAGGGACATAACTCCGCCCAGTTCCAGAGGCAGAGAGCCCATCACCCTTCCGTCCGACACAATCGTATACCCGCCATTGATTCGTTTCAGTTCCTCCACTGCCGCAAACATATCCTCATCATTATCTCCCAGCACAATCACATTATGAGAATCATGTGCTACCGTTGTGGCAACTGCTCCATGATGAAGCCCGTAGCCTGTAATATAGGCGCAGGCGAAATTTCCCGTAGCGTGGTGACGTTCTATTACCGCAATTTTCCTGACGCTGCCGCTGCGAAGTCCCTCTGTCACCGCTTCGTGGGACATTCTCCGGTGGATCGTTACAATCTGCCGTTTCACCAGCTCTATAACAGAATACTCTTCTTTTTCAGGAATGGCAAAAGCGTTTTCCGGCAGAGGCGCCATTCTGACCGAACGAAGCGGATGCAGCTCTGCATCAGACATTGCGAAATAGCCGGAAGGCACCGGTCGGATATCCTTTATCGGCACACCGTCTTTATAGACATCATAGATTCTGACACTTTCCAGGTCATCCAGAACCACCAGATCTGCCCGATAACCGCAGGCCACAGCGCCAATTCCTTTCAGGTGATAGATGCGAGCAGCGTTGATGGTTGCCATCTGAAGTGCCTTGATAAAAGGCAGTCCCAAAGACACCGCCTTACGGATATGATGGGCAATCGTCCCCTTCCTGCGAATATCTGCCAGATGCTTGTCATCCGTACAAAATGCCATCATGGAGGTTTCAATGCCGTTTGCAACCACACCGCTGATGATTGCCTCCAGATTCTGGGATGCCGAACCTTCTCTCACCAGCACGGCAAGTCCGCAGCGGAGCTTATTCACTGCTTCCTCATAGCTGACACTTTCATGGTCTGTTGCAATTCCGCCGCAGACATAAGCGTTCAGCAATTTTCCATCCACCATGGGCGCGTGACCGTCAATCATCTTGTCCGAAAACGCCTGCAGCTTATTCATAACAGACGGAGAGCATTCCGTGACCCCCACCACATTCATCATTTCACCCAGCCCCAGAACCAGCGGATGGTCCCGGAATTCTTGCAGATCCTCCGCCTCCAGCACAGCTCCTGCGTGTTCAAAGGGCGTAGCCGGAACACAGGAGGGCAGCATGACATAATAGTTCAGGGGGCTGCTTTCCGCTGCCTGCAAAATATCTCTCAGCGCACCTGCGCCTCCCACATTGACAATTTCATGGGGGTCAGTGATAATAGTCGTAGTCCCATGGCGAAGCTCCTCTATGGCATAAACCGACGGAGAAACCATGGAGGATTCCACATGCAGATGGGCATTGACAAAGCCAGGCACAATATATTTTCCGCTCACATCCGTTTCCTGCTTGCCGTGATAGCTGCCAACACCAACCACCAAACCGTCTGTGACTGCCACGTCCCCTGTCAGAATCTCTCCGGTAAACACATTGACTATCCTGCCATTTTTCAGCACCAGATCGGGCAATTCCTTCTCCTGGGCCGTCCGGATCAGATGTTCCCTGTTCATTTCAGTCTTCCTCCACATTTCTCATGGAGGCTCTGCCGCAACAAGCACCGATTCACAATACCGACCTGCGAGAACCATTGAAGCCTCCGTTATTACCTTCTATTATACACACATCTTCCTGATTGCGCAACCTTGTTTTTCCCTCTGCGGCGGGTGACCCCGCTGGACGTGTTCGCGCCTTGCTCCACTCCGTTCCGCTTGATTTCGCCGTGTCCAGCTTTACTGCCGCGGCT
>CACYCV010000072.1 GCA_902772955.1 uncultured Ruminococcus sp. | reverse complement strand
GATTCATCAGAGTTCCATATGGCGATGGCTTCTTTGATCTGTTCATCGCTCATGTCGGAGATCGGTTTTCCGTTTTTCTTTGATAATTCATAGATGAATCTGTCGGATGGTGTATCTGCTTTCAGTTCTTCAAGTTCTTTTTCCAGCATCACATTCTCCCTTAAATCCATGATATCAAAATATCGATATTTTATAGCAATTCTATCGATATTTTTTATTTTTGAGTGATCATAAAATGATTACAACAAGGAGTAGTTTCATAATGACAAAGAAAAGAAAAAAAGATTGGGTCACAAGACCCCTGGAAAGAATCGCATATGTGATCTATTTTATCGGACAGCTTATTTTCAACGTGATCGTTTCTTCCTATACGCTGGTTTATCTGCTCAATGCAGGGATCAATGAAGTGACGGCAGGAGCGATCCTGCTGGCACCGAAGATCATCGATGCTATCGATGATACCGTATTCGGCATTCTGGTCGACAAGGTCAGATTCAAGAAAGGGAGATTCCTTCCGTGGGTCAAGCTGGCAAGTATTCTGATGCCGCTGGCGACGATCTTCTTTTTCAGCATGCCTGGGAATGTTTCCAACACTGTGAAATGCATCTGGGTCATCATCGGCTATATTCTCTGGGATATCTGTTACACGATGTGCGATGCACCGGTCTATGCTCTGGTGACATCGATGACAAACGACATGGATGAGCGGAATTCCATTCTCTCCTATACCCGGATCTCCGGAGGGATCGGCGGAATGCTTGCGTCGATCATGATCCCAATGATGTATGGCACAAACGGGATGAATCTCGGCTGGTCTAAGACGGCGATCATCGTGTCGCTTTTTGGTGCGGCGATGATGCTTCCGGCTGGTTTTCTGGTCAAGGAACGCTATCACGGCGAAAAGGAAGAGGAAGTCGGTTTCAGAGAACTGTTTGCCTCTTTGTTCGAAAACAGAAACCTGGTCATCATCATCCTGGTCAGATTCATATTCATGCTGACGATGTCGGCAGAAGTATTGAGCTCTGTGTTTGCCCAGTATGTGTTGGGGAACGAGACGCTCGGTTCGCTGCTTACGATGGCGATCTCGATGCCGGCACTTGTTCTTTCGGCGATCATGCCCGCTTTGATGCGCAGATTTGATAAAGTTCATCTTTATGCATTTTTCATGGGAACATTCGTAGTCGCTTCGATCATTCAGTATTTTATGGGATATGGAAATCTTGCTTCGGTGATCGGCCTGTCGGTT
This sequence comes from uncultured Ruminococcus sp., assembly GCA_902772955.1. Classification (GTDB taxonomy): domain Bacteria; phylum Bacillota; class Clostridia; order Oscillospirales; family Acutalibacteraceae; genus UBA1213. The sequence goes on along the minus strand of CACYCV010000072.1, from coordinate 2,052 downwards.
CTTCGAGGCATCGGTTACGGCGGTTTTTCGATCCTTTCCTTCATGTTCGTTCCTGACTGCATTGAATACTCACAGTTTTCAGGCGGAAGAAGAAACGAAGGCGTTTCCTTTGCCTTACAGACGTTTGTCAATAAACTTAATGCAGCGATCATTTCCTCGATCAGTGCTTTCTTCCTGGCGATGATGGGCTTCTCGGCAGCCAATGTGACACCGGAGGGCCAGAGAGGTGTCTGGATGACCTATACGCTGCTGTCGGCTTTGGGTGGAATCGCTGCGATCCCGCTCCTGCTGAAATGCTATACGCTCACAGATAAGAAGGTAGCCATCATGATGAAGGCCAATAACGGTGAGATCTCAAAACAAGAGGCTCTGAAGCAGATCGGAGAATAAAGATGGAATCGATCATAAAGAAGATCCCCTGCGGCGATCTGAAGGGAGTGACCTATGAGGGGATCGAGCGCTATCTGGGAATCAAATATGCGACAGCCGGCCGTTTTGAGCTTCCGAAAGAAGTGATAAAGTGGGAAGGTGTTTATGAAGCGCTGAATTACGGTCCGGCGCCGATACAGGACAGCACCTACGATCCAAAAGATCCGGAAGATCCAAAGAACCATTATCCTCATGAATTCATGAGAGGTGTCAAAGCCGATTATTCGGAAGACTGTCTGTATCTGAACATCTGGACGCCGGAAAACGCAATCAAGGCACCGGTACTTGTCGTCATCTACGGCGGCGGTCTTGTGAGCGGCATGAGCCAGTCTCTGGAATTTAACGGTGATGAATTTGCCAGAAGAGGGATCATCACAGTCACTTTGAATTACCGTGTCAATGTGTTTGGCTTTATGTATCTGAAGAAACTGGAGGATGAAAACGGAAGAGCCGGGAATTACGGCTATTACGACCAGCAGATGGCGATCGAATGGGTCAGACACAATATCGAAGCATTGGGCGGCGACATCAACAATATGAGCATCATCGGACAGAGTGCCGGTGCGGCAAGCGCTGAGGGGCAGATCAAATCACCATTGAACAAAGGTTATTTCAAACAGGCGATCATTCAGAGTTCCGCAGGATTTACAACGATGCTGAAAGCCAAGGACAACAGAGAGACAGAAGATAAAAAGTGGTCGGAAGTCTATGAAGCCTGCGGCGTTCACAGCATCGATGAATTGAAAAAAATGCCGGCAAAAGATCTCTACAGAGCTTATGAACAGGTCAGTTCAAAAAACCCGCTTGCTTTCTGTACGACAATCTATGGAGAAGACTTCGTTTCGCCGAAAAAGAATGAACCGGTCGATACGAAGATCATGTATTCCATCACTTCACAAGATGTCATGCCTTTTATACTGCATATCATGGGCAAAGGTCTAACCAAGTCGCAGTCACAAAAGACAGATACCTATGCCTATTATTTCTGCAGACAGTTGCCGGGTGATGACAAGGGTGCCTGGCATTCCAGCGATCTGATGTATGTCTATTCAACGCTGGAAAGATCGTGGCGGCCTTATACAAAAGAGGACTATGCGCTTTCCGATCGCATGATCTCTTATCTAGAGGCGTTCATAAAGACAGGCGATCCAAACTATGAGGGAAACGAAAAGTGGCTTCCGGTGAACGGGTCAGGAAAGTATATGTATTTTGATACGATAAAACACGGAATGAAAAAGATCCCTGTATTTCATCTGATCAGAGAGACGCTGTTTGGAAAACACGTGGGAATGTAAAAGATCTATTGTTTTAAAGGATTTCTTTCATGAATAAAGATATTTTCAATAAGGTTTTGAACATTCGGGGATAGAGGTATCCCCATTTTTATTCCCATAGTCAAAGAAATCAGGCATTTCTGTGAATCTTTTATAAAGCTCTGTGAAGCATGAAAGCTACAACACACACATATGAAATAAAAAAAGTGCTTTCGCACTTATTGAAATCAATGGTGATTCCCTAGGGATTCGAACCCTAGACCCTCTGATTAAGAGTCAGAAGGGGATAATATAAATAACTTATTGTTTATGGGCACTTTTTGAAACAAGTGCCTTTTTCATGCGACAG
>CACYCV010000071.1 GCA_902772955.1 uncultured Ruminococcus sp. | reverse complement strand
TTTTATGATTTTCTGCTAACATTTTGCTTGCTAACAAATGTTTCGCAGTCATCATCAAGTTAACTCTATTTTCGACTCGGACGACTCGACTTGATTTCGAGGTCCTTCATCTCAAATACTCCCCGGATGAAATCCGAATTTACAATCGCAACATCAGCTTTTTCGGGAGAACTCCGTGCCCTCATAATTAGGAGCATCAATCAGAACATATGTTCGAGAAACTTTGTTCTAATCCGCTTGGTATCACCCTCGAAAAACGTTGATTTTATGCTGTTTTTCCCTTCATCCAGTTAACTTGTTTTTTCGTCATCCGCACTTTGCCAGACCTTCTTGCATTAGCATGATTAGCAACTGCTAATAATAAAAAGAAGGTCGATGTAAAGCAGGATGAATACTTTATGGCTACCATTCCCTGCAAAACAGGCTTCGTGCTGCGGGAATGACAACAATATAAAATTAATCAGATTTATTTTATCTTACACCGAATCTCTATAGAACCAGCTTTTAATACCTTGTTTACAAAGGGATATTCCTTATAATCTTGTTTTTCTAATTGAAATTGAACTTTTTTCGAAAAGTCTGATTTATAAAAATCATCTAATTGAACCTGACAGTCCCTTGACAATTCTTCAATCTTTTCGATTATATCCTTCTCACATTTTGAACACACAGTATTTACGGTTTTCTCCGCATCTTCTATTTGTTTTTTTGCGTCTTCAAAGTCTTTGTAGGCATCAATTTCATTTGCGAGCACTCGTCCCATTTCTCTGATTTCAGAAGCTGTGTTTTGATAAATAGACCGAACAGCAGTTTCTATTTTCCAGCTATTCTGCGCGACAATGTTCCGCTGCCTTAATAAATGCTCCTCTACAGCGTCCTTTTCATTATCTTTTATAGATGATGCGAAAACGGTGATAGCTTCTTGGAGTTTTCTCTCTAGTTTATACAGTACAGTTGTCAGCTTTGATGAGATTCCTTTATCATCTACAAAAGCGTTTAAAACCTTAACTAATTGATCAAAATTACTCCTATTTTTCAATTCTATTGCAATCTCTGGATCTTCTTCATCAAGACTCTCTAAATATGATAATGCATCCAAAAATACAACTCGGAAATCATCTGGGGTATATGGGGTTGTCACTTTTTCCATATCCTTTAATTTCACACTACTGTCCATTTCTTTTTGATCAACTCTAGCTATTATAATCCCTATCACCAAGCAACGACAGACATGCATAGTACTCTCAATGATGCCTGCCAGATTGTGGACGGAATGGAGTAGACTCTAAAAAAGCCGGGCCAGAGCCCGGCTTAATACTTGTCTATAAATGGTTCTCAGTTGGCAGCATTTGCTCCAGCAATCTGTCCGAAGACTGTATCATTGGTCAGTGAAGTCCCGCAAGACGGATAATTGACGCCGACCTCGGTTCCGAGCAGTCTCGCAAATGCGGTTTCGCCTGCTGCGTACAGTCCCTCAATGATCGTACCGTCTTCTTTAAGCACATGAGCGTCATCATCAGTCATGATGCCGCCGAATGTGAAGGAGACAGCCGGGGACATCGGGAATGCATACAGAGTACCGGTCAGCTCATTCAGGTAATCTGCTGGTTTTCCGTACTCTTCGTCGTTTCCGGAAGCGCAGTATCCGTTGTACGTTTCGATGGTGTTTGTCAGGGTTTCTTCATCAATACCGATCAGCTGTGCCAATTCTGCCGGGCTTTCGGCTTTGATCGTGTTTTCCAGTGTCATACCGTACTGCGCAGTGGGATAGGGATCATCAGCATCAGTTATATAGAATGCGGTGTTGAAGCCACGCTTAGCCATCTCAGCAGACAGCACATACTGGTAAGAATATTCGTTGCAGAGGCGTGCTCCCAGTGGATCTACGATCAGTCCGGCTTCTTCTCCCACACCGATTCCGGATGTGAAATCAACATAGGTGACGCTTCCGCCCGGAGTCGTGTCGGTCCAGGCACCGGCTTCCCTGGCCATGGTGATGCCGTCGCCGGTATTTCCCACTCCCGAAGAGCTGACCATATAATCCGGGGTCAGATATGCATAGGATGCCATCACTTCCGACGTATAGGCCTGGTTGTTCGCGAAACCGCCTGTGCAGAGGATCACATTTTTGGCGTTGACCGTGATCTCCTGATCGTTATGTACAGCTTTCAGACCAGTAACTTTTTCAGTATCGTCCTGAAGAAGCGTTACAGCAGCGGTATTGTAAAGAATGGTGACGCCGGCATTCATGACTGCTTCCGTCATGGGAACCGTGATAGACCCGCCCTTGCCCTGCAGCATCCAGCCGCCGTCTTTTACATTGTGAACACGCCAGGCCTCGATCGAACTGTGAATGCGTTCTACGTCTGTGAAATCAACACCGTTCTCATGAAGCCAGTCGATGGCATCAGCTGATTTTTCGCAGAACAGGTGCACAGTATCTTCATTTCCGGTATTTCCTAATGAAAGCATATACTCGATCAGAGCATCTGCAGAATCTTCGATTCCCTGCTCTTCCTGATATTTTGTTCCGGCGCCAAGCAGCTTACCGCCGGATACAGTGGTGGAGCCGCCGGGGATACCCTCCTTTTCGACCAGCAGGACGCTTGCGCCGTTTTGTGCAGCGGAGAGAGCGGCGCAAAGGCCTGCGAGACCGCCGCCCGCTACGACCACATCAACATCATAGGTTTCATCGTAAAACTCAGCCGCAACCGGATCATGGAACATGGTTTCATCTGCGCCTGCCTGTGAAAGAGCATCAGATACAGCGTTTTTTATGGCGTTGGAAGTAAGGGTTGCGCCTCCGACAGAGTCAACCTCAACAGACTGATTTTCAACAATCAATGCAGGCAGTGTTTCAACCGGGCTGGTCGGCATACCTGTACCTACACCATATGTTTCGTTCTGCAGAGTGATCTGAACATCTGCAATGGCATCGTTTTCGATGGTTACTGATACATCCAGTTCCCCACCCATACCGGTACCGGTTCCTTC
>CACYCV010000070.1 GCA_902772955.1 uncultured Ruminococcus sp. | reverse complement strand
TGGGAACAATAGGGCTCGAACCTATGACCCTCTGCTTGTAAGGCAGATGCTCTCCCAGCTGAGCTATGCTCCCATGTACTGAGAACCTTGGATTGTTTCTTTCAGACATCTCTCAGCGACTTCATTATAATACCACATTCCTGAGGAGTTGTCAAGCATTTTTTAAAAAATATAGAGGATATTTTTGATATTTTTTTCTTCTCCTGAACGTCCCGCTGTTCTATCTTATGCGCTCCGTCCCGGAAAATGACTCCTCTAAGAAAGAAATTGTTCCACCGGAACGCCAAGCCGGGTCATGATGTCAACAAATCCATCATAGACCTCCTCCCGGGAAAAGCCCCCCTCCTCCAGCTCCCGGTCAGAGAGCCGGTTCAGCCGTGTGTAAAAGTCCAATGCCAGCTCGGTATAGCGGTCAGAAAACTGCAGGTTGTCAAACAGCAGATCCTCCGCCTCCCCCAGACATTTTTCCTGAATCAGGCGCTCCAGCTGATAAAAGATCCAGTCCGTTTCTGACAAAACCTCCGAGTCGGAGGGTTCATAGCTCACCTCGTCCTTTCCGAACACCAGCCGTGCCACAAATCGGGACACAATGTCGATCTGACGCAAAATCCAATCATCCTGAAACCCCATCCGTCATCTTTCCTTCCTGTGTTTCCTGTGAGCCTGCCAGAACTCCCGTGGAAAAGGCGCATTGCAGATTGAAACCGCCGGTATAAGCATCCACATCCATCACCTCTCCGGCAAAATACAGACCCTCCGCTATTTTTGAAGCCATGGTTTTCGGGTCGATTTCCTTGACGCTGACCCCACCGGAGGTCACAATAGCTTCCTCAATTGGACGAAAGCCATGCACCGTCAGTGTATAATCCTTCAACAGCTTCAGTATCGCCCTGCGCTCCTCCCTGGTAATTTCACTGCAGCCTTTGGTACCGAAAATTCGGGTTCTTTCCAAAAATGCCGGAAGCATGGCTGCCGGCAGCAGGGAACGGAGCATTCCCTCCAGCGTTCCGCTTCTGCGGGCGGTCAACTCCCGCAGAAGACGCGCCTGAAGGGTTTCTTCCGAAAGGGCGGGTTTCAGGTCAATATGCAGCCGGTAGCGTCCCGGTTCCATTTGCCTGAGATGTGCCGAAGCACTGAGAATGACCGCTCCGCTGACACCGCAGCACATAAACTGCAGCTCTCCGAAATCGGTGTATATTTTCTTTCCGCTCCTGGTGTCCTCCACCGTGAGAGCGATGTTTTTCAGCAAAAGCCTGTCCAGTGCCGGATGGATGGGTTCTTCCGTTTCCAAGGGCACCAGGGATGGCTTAGGCGGAATGATCGTATGCCCTGCCCCGCGCGCCAGCCGATAGCCGTCTCCGGTAGAGCCTGTCAGCGGGTAGGACATTCCCCCGCAGGCAATTATCACCCTGTCATAAAGTGCCTCTCCCGCATCGGTTTTCACACCGGTCACACGGGTTCCCTCCATCAGCAGGTCGGTAACGGTCTGATGCAGAATCCGGCAGCCCGCCTGACGGGACTGCTTCAGCAAGGCATCCACAATATCTCCTGCCCTGTCCGATACAGGAAAGACCCGGTTGCCTCGCTCCACCTTCAGGGGAACCCCGGCATCTTCAAAAAATCGCATCGTATCTGCCGGAGCAAAACGATGCAGTGCGGTATATAAAAATCTGCCGTTGGTGGGCGTATTGGCAATGACGGTTTCTATATCACAGCAGTTGGTCAGATTGCATCGGCCTTTTCCCGTAATATAGAGCTTGCGGCCGATCCGGGCGTTTTTTTCATAAACCGTCACCCTGCTGCCGCATCTTGCCGCCGTAATTGCCGCCATCATGCCGGCTGCTCCCCCGCCGATCACGGCCGTTGTTGTCCGGGTCAATCCGACTCATCCTTTCTGCTGTTCTGATAGACGTCATATTCCTGCCAGATATTTTCCAATGAACCAAAGGTATCCTTGACCTCTTCCTTTTTATTCAGAACCGTTGCCACGATCAGGGCATTGATCATGCTCAGGGGTGCAACCAGAGAATCCACTACCGTTGCCATGTCGCTCTTGGCAATCAGCACATCATCGGCCACCGCAACCAAAGGGCTGGACATACTGTCCGTAATGGCAATGACACGGGTTCCCCGTCTTTTGGCAAAGGTCATGGCCTGAATGGCCGCATTGGAATACCGCGGAAAGCTGATGCCGATAATGACATCCTCCGCACTGATACGAAACAGCTTTTCATAGATTTCCGTCTCACCGTAGTTGCTGATAACCTTGACATTCTCAAAAATCAAGGAATAATAATATCCAAGGAAGGATGCCAGGGCTGCGGAGCTTCTCACTGCAAAAATATAGATGGTCTTTGCCCGGGAAATAGCATTGACCGCATTTTCAAAGTCCGTTTTGGAGGTTTCCTCCAGGGTGCGGCGGATCTTTTCAATATCCTTGTTCAGCACACTTTCCAGTACATTTCCGTTATTGAGGCGGCTCTGGGTCACCTCAATGCGCTGGACAGATGTCAGCTTGTCCCGGATCATCTCCTGCATAGCCTTCTGCATTTTTGGGTAGCCGTCATATCCCAGCTCGGTGGCAAAGCGGACCACAGTGGATTCGCTCACCCCGACGGTTGCTCCTAACTTGGAGGCTGTCATAAAGGCCGCTTTGTCGTAATGCTCCGAGATAAACCCGGCAATCAGACGTTGTCCCTTGGACAGAGTTGTTTTTTGTTCATTGATTTTTGCCAGCAAATTCTTGTTCATAACTCATCCTCCGGCGGGTCACTCCCGCTTTTACCGGAACCAGTATGTCCGGACACATCGGTAAATTATCGTTAAAAACAGTCTGCCGCCGCTTTCTTACAAGCTGCGGCAGATGATTAACATATCCGTCAGGCAGAAGCCGTTGCTTCCCACCCCGACATGGCAGACACCGTCATCAGCCGACGGCATCCTTTGAGAGAATCGTGACATAAACATCCTTGTAGGCTATCTTGGTTTCCGTTTGATTGGATCCTTCGCCCTCCACACCGTAGAAATAGATGCGCACATAAGCTTCGCCAGGAGAGTTACCGGTAATCATGACAGGAGCGGAAACCTCATCAGTCCAGTCGCCCCAGTCGCTTTTGATATCCAGGCCCTTCCATTCGATACCGAAATGATAAAAGCCATCATAATTCGTCAGCAGGGTCACCTTGATGGTTGCCGTTTCTCCTTCGGTAATCACCACCGTCTCCTTATCGACGCCAATTTCAACGCCCTGGCTGTCCAGCACCTCATAGGCATAGCCCTGATTAATGCTTACGGTTACCGTTTTGGTTGACTTATCGGCTGTCCAGGAATGCACCAGACCTTTATAGGGATGCTGTTCGTAGACATCCACACAAACCGCCTGCCAGCCCCTTGATTCGATATCCTGCACCACCCGCTCCTTGCTCATGCGATAATAATCACAGTTCATGAAATAGGAATAATCCTGTTCCAGCCTGGCATCGTCCCCGGAGGTCTGGCTGACCTGGGAGGGTTCTATGAAGCTCGGCTCCGGCTGAGAGGATTCCTCCCGGCTGGCTTCACTATCCACCCGGTAGGTTTCTCCGTCCTTGATGGACAGTCCGTTTTCCATCGAAGGATAGACATTGGAGGAATCCGTAAAGAGAAGCTTTCCGTCTTTGTAATCGGCATCAATATCGATAGCATACAAGCCGTTGCTCTGGACGGTCATTTTGTACTGTTCATTATCGGCGGAGCCTTTAGAGACAGCGTCCAGTTCTGACTGAGTATTGTAGTACACTGCATAGACCGTATCGTTCCAACCCGCAGGCTTTTCAAAATAAACCCTGATGGTAGAGGTTACCTGATATGTCTTGCCGTTTTCAATTTTCAGTCCCTGTTGCCCTGTGGGATACATCCGGGCCATATCTGTAAAGGCAACATAGCCGTTTTCATACTTCTTATCCATTTCGATGGAATACAGGCCGTTGTCTTCTCTGAACATCTGATAGGGTTCTCTGCTGACAGAGCCGTTGTTGATGGCATCCCGCTCTGCCTGATCGTTATAGTACACCGCATAGACCGTACTGTTCCAGGATGCAGGCTTCTCGAAATACAGCTTGAGCTTCTTGGCCGCGGAATCAGCAGACTGATTCAAAACTATAATCAGCACCACCGCCGCAGCAACTGCTGCAATCAGGGAAACAATCATAATCGGGACCCATTTTTTTGATTTCTTTTTCTCAACCACAGGCGGCGGGGATGCACTTCCCACTGAGGTGGGCTGTCCTGGCACCTGGGACATACTGCCGGATAAATAGGACTGTGCAGAAGCAGTGGAATTCTGCTGGCTCATCGGCAGCGAGGTTGCCTGGCTTTCCATTGTGAACCCGGGTGCTGCAGCAGCGGGAGCAAAGTCGTTCATTCCCGCAGAAGCAGCAGCCGACTGTCCCGCCAGTACAGCCTCCAGAGCTCTGCGGAATTCCTGGGGCGACTGAAAGCGTTTTTCCGGCAGAAACTCACAGGCCTTCAGAACCACCTGAATCAGTGCCGGATTCCGGCAGTACTGCGGCGGCGGCAGCGGCTCTCCGCGGAATCGACGGACATTGGCCGCTTCCTGTATTTCGGAGCTGACCGCCTGGGTTCCGTGAGGAATAAACGGTCCTTTATTGCCGTTGAGCAGTCGGTACAGAACAATGCCGAGAGAATAGATATCAGCCGTAATGTCTGCTTTATGTCCCATAGAGATTTCAGGAGACATATAGGCAAAGGTACCTCTGACCGTCATGCCGGCAGTGGCACCGGACAGCACCTTGGATTCGCCAAAATCTCCCAGCTTGTAGATACCCATCCGGCTGACAAAAATATTGGCAGGCTTGATATCCCGATGGATCATGTGCTTTTTATCCAGAATCTCCAGTGCCGAGCAGATGTCGACACCGATTCTGATAACATCCTTTTCATAGAAGCTGCGCTGACGGACATATTTTGTCAGCGGCGTTAAATGCTCCATCCGGATAAAGACATCATAACCAAGACCATTGGCTTTGGGAATAATGCAATGATCCTCATAGGAAACGATATTGGTATGACCCTTCAGCTCGTAGCAGAAGTTGATTTCCTTGATAATCTGATCACGTACGGCATCATAATAAACCGAAGCAGACTCTTCATTGGCAATCACGCCTTCCTCGATCAGCCTCTGAACAGACATTGATTCACTGGGAATCGAAATATGCTTTACAGCAGATTCATAGGTGTTGCCGTATTCTGTTTTTTCTGCCCGGTAAACAGCGCCAAAGGTTCCTTTTCCCAAAAGTTCCTTGATGTGCCATTCTCCCCAGAGCGGCGAAAAATCCATAATATCTGCCATTTTATCACCCCTTGTCGGGAAACTTTTTCGGACTCCATAAAAATCCATGTTACTATTTTAGCACACTCCATCCAAGCATTCAAGACATTCACGGGAAAAAAGTCGACTTGACGCAAAAAAGCAGCCAATGACCCATCATTTTCATCGGCTGCTCTCTTCGATAACCTCAAAGAATGTCCCCGCCTCTAAGGCAGCGGGAGCCATATAGTCGCTTGTTGAAAGCAAAGCTTTTAGGAAGTGCTGATGAAATCCAGTGCCTGTATTGCGCTGTCAGATTGTATCAAAATTTCGCAGGAATACTGACTTCAAGGGATTTTTGTGCAAGATGACGGAAAAGATGCAAGCAAGACAGGTACTGAGCCGAAAGGCGTGATTGATTCAGCGGTTCCTTAATACTATTTTGTGAAAAACAATCCCGCTGTCAGAATTTGAACAAAAGCAGCAGAACAAACAAGACGCCAAGCACAGAAACGCCGGCAAAAACGCCCCAGCACAAGGCGGATTCCCATTTTTTCATTCGTTCGGATTTTTCCCGCTGGTGAAATTTCCAGCCCGGAAGACAGGTTTCAGGCGTTTCCTGGGGCACGTCCGGCGGTGCATCCGTTTCGTTGGCCGTAAGATCCTCAGGGGCAGCAGCTTCCTCCTCAGCTTCCGGAGCTGCTGCCGACTCCGGCGGAAGAAAAGACGGCTGTGAAGTCTCCCTGTCGGGAGAAGCCTCTCCGGCAGCGGAATCGCACTGAACCGGATACGGGGAATCCTGTACAGCATCCAGCAAAGCTTCCAGCGCTCTTCTCATGGCGCGGGGATGCTGCCAACGGTTCTCCGGCTTAAATTCACAGGCCTTCATCACGATGCTGATCAGCTCCGTATTCTGACAGAACTGAGGCAGGGGAATCGCCTCACCGCGGAAACGGCGGTTATTGGCGGCATCCTGCTCGGTTGCATCCACCTGCTGCAGATCGGCCGGAACAAAAGGCGCCCGGTTGCCGTTGAGCAGACGGTACAGCACGATTCCCAGGGAATACAGGTCGGAACGCACATCTGCCTTGCGGCGTTTGATAAATTCCGGCGGCATATAAGTATAGGTTCCGTGCATATCCATATCCGTTGGAACATCGGAATAATACTTGGCCTCTCCGAAATCTCCCAGCTTGAAGACGCCCCGCTGGGTGACAAAAATATTTTCAGGCTTTACGTCACGATGCAGCAGACTATGCTCCTCCAATACCTCCAGTGCAGAACAGATGTCCATTCCCAGACGGATGATATCCCGTTCCTGCAGAGGATGGGTCTGCAGATAGGCTGTCAGCGGCGTCAGATATTCCATACGGAAGAAAATATCATAGCCGGGTTCCCCTCTTTTGCGCAGAATGCAGTGATCCTCATAGGAAACAATGTTGGTATTGGCCTTGAGGGAATAGCAGATATTGATTTCCCGGAGAATCCTGTCACGGATCGAGTCATAAAATTCTCCCAGCGCCTTGGGGTCATTCAGGATTCCGGCAGGCGGCCGCCCGTAGCTGGGTACGTCATGACTGGGCACCGAAAAATATTTGACGGCAGAGGTATAAGCACCGCCGCTGTTTTCCTTTTCAAACTGATATACCGAACCGAAGGAACCCTTTCCCAGTTTTTTCACAGGAACCCAGTCTCCCCACAAAGGAGAGAAACGATTGATTTCCTCCATGCCGACACCTCCTGTAGTTGGATATTTGACTTCGACAATTAATCAAAAAACTATTTCTCCAAAACGTACGCCCTGCAGGGGCTTTCCGGTTGTCACCGTACCCTCTTCCGATCACGGAAATCAGCTTTCTTCTCCAGAATCTTGGAACTCTGTCCCAAACCCTGCCGGGGGAAACCCTTTTTTTAAAAAAAAGGGTTATCCTCCGAACCCCTTTCAAAAAAACTGTGCGGTGTTGCCCTTGTGTTTTTTTCATCGAAGAACAACAGAAAAAAGGATATATTTTAAAAATTGATTTTCATGACTTCGGATACAAACAATCATTTTGGGAAGATTTAATCGCCAAATAAATAACGATGCAAATGCTGCGTAGGGATCTGCAATACCCCGGCATCCTCCGAAAGGGACAGATGACGTCGCGGCAATCATTTATTGAAACCGGATTTTCGCAGAACAGTCCTGCTTCCACTGGCTGTCCAGTCCATTCGTCACGGTACCGACAGCGTCAAACAGCAGCTGCTGACCGGCGGTCCATTGCGCAAAAGCGCCCTTTCCCAAAGTCTTCACCCCACTGGGGATTTTCAACAGCGAGATGCCGGTGCATCCGGCAAAGGCAGCATCACCGATGCTTTGCAGGGACTGAGGCAGACTGACCTCCCAGATACCGGAACAGCCGGAAAAAGCGGACTCTCCTATTGCAGACAGAGGAGGCATTAAGGTAGTCAGGTCGCAGATTCCCGCAGCAGCACAGGGAATCCGCAGCAGCGTCCGGAAATCGCGGCTGAACAGAGCCGGAACCATCAAGGACTTTCCGTTCTTCTGTGCCGGATTGGCAAAGGGGACATTGGCCACGGAAAAGGCGGCATTCTGAGGATGGATCCCGATCCGGATCAGCGAGGAGCAGCCCTCAAAGGGATCCTGGCCGAATGCCGTCAGGCCCTTGCCAAGAATCACGGCACACAATGCCGTACATCGGGAGAAGCAGTGATTCCCGATTCTTTGCAGTCCGTCAGGGAGATCAGCACTCCGCAGGGCGGTACAGTTCCGCAGACAGCGGTCGCCCAGACGTTCCAGACTCCGGGGAAACCGCAGCCGCGTTAAATTCTGACAATAGGAAAAGGCATCCGATCCCACGGAAGTAACCCCTTCCTCTACAGTCACCTGACGAATCATGCTGCGAAAGGTCGTCCAGGGAGGATACTTGACAATCCTGGAATATTTCATATTGGTAATCAGAGCAGTATTCTGATACTCCTCCATTGCCCCTCTTCCCCGGATCTGCAGTTCTCCCGCCCGTGTCAGGGCATACGTCAGACCGGATCCGCATTTTCCGCTGTAAAGTACGTTACCTCCTGCAGCGGAAGCATGAGAAGACGCCTGTTCTGCCGTACCGGACTGCAATGTCCGCTGAGGTGACGCGGCAGAAATACCCTGCCTGGATACGGAAGCCGCAGTTTCCGGGGCTGTCGCTTCCGAAGGGACGTTTTCCTGCGGGGACGGAGAATTCCCCACCGGTGCTGCAGCTGACGCAGCTTTCTCCGGCGCAGCTGCTTGGGGAGGGGAGCTTTCCTGCCCATCGGTTTTTTCCGGCTTCAGAGACTTCTGCGGCTTCTGCAGCTTCTGTGGCTTCTGAGGCCTTTCCGGAGTCGTCAGTTCCTCCAGGGCATCCTGCATTTCCTTTGGCGTCTGCCAACGATCCTCCGGACGGAATTCACAGGCTTTGAGAATCACATCCGACAGACGAGGATCAGCGCAAAACTCCGGCTTGGGCAGCTTTTCCCCCTTGAGACGAAGCTGAACGGCAATTTCCCGCATCCGGCAACTAACAGCACGGATATCGTCGATATTAAAAGCCGCATTACTGCCGCAGCTGTAAAACCACTCGGTAACATCCGATTCTTCAAAGGGCATACGGTCTCCGTTGAGCATCCGGTACATCATCAGTCCAAGGGAATAAAGATCGGAACGGATATCCGCCTGCTGTCCCGAAGCAATTTCCGGCGACAGATACTCTGTCGTTCCCCGTAACGCCCTGCCGGCTGTCGCCTCCGAAAGTGGCCTTGATTCTCCGAAATCCCCCAATTTATAGGTTCCCACAGAGCTGACAAAGATGTTGTCGGGTCTGATATCCCTATGCAGCATATTGTGCCGGTGCAGCACCTCCAAAGCAGTGGAAATATCCATTCCCAGCCGGATCACGTCCTGCTGCCGGAAAGGACGGGTGCGCTGCAGCTCCGTCAGGGTGTGCAGGTATTCCATCCGGATAAAAATATCATAACCGGGCTCGTTTTGTCTCGGCAGGATGCAGTGGTCCTCATAAGAAACGATATTGGTATTCCCTCGCAGGGCATAGCAGCAGTTGATTTCACGAATGATCTGATCCCGCATGGCATCATAATAGGCAGGCAAATTTTCACTGCCGGCAACCGTTCCCTCCAAAAGAAGCTGCTCCGGTTCAATGCCTTGGCCGGGAATGGCAATATGCTTGACAGCGGAAACATAGGTGCTGCCGTATTCTTTTTTTTCGGCCAGGTAGACCGTTCCGAAGGCGCCCCTCCCGATGACGTCTCCCAGCACCCATTCCCCCCAGAGCTTCGGGAAGTCTTTGTTTGCTGACATTTGATTCACCCCGATCGATCAGACATACTTTGCGGTTATTATCGTTTATTATCAATCATAATATCATGTTTTTTCAAAATTTTCAAGGGGTTCTCCAAAAACCCACATGAGTCAGTTTTTCAGAGAACCCCTTTTTGATCAATTATTACCCTGAACGGCCGAAGCGTCAGAACCGTCATGGTGAAATGAGCAGGTTGATTACCTCATTTCCGGCCTTGTCCTTGATCAGCATCCGTACGGAAAAGGCTTTCAGCTTGCCTTTGTTCATTATCCGGTTGATTTCCTTCTGCATCATCGGCTTTAACGCCTTTTCAACATCCTGCTGAATCTCTTCTCTGTCTGCAATGGACACGGTAGGCCAGTCATACTGCACATCCATTACCAGGATATCATCGCCTTCAATATACATATCACCCTTAATGATCGAGGAATCCCGCTCCATCATCGCTCGGGTGTTAGCCAGATCCTTCTGACCAGCATCACTCTCATAATACTGTTTGATGGACTTCTTGGCAAAGAAGACATTATATACGGCAATACCGCCGATAATCGCCACCACCAGTACAATAGCCACAATCAGCAATGCCTGTTTATTGCTGCGCTGCTGAACCGGAGGAATGGTTCTCACAGTCGAAGCCGAACGTTCCGGCGTGTACAGAGGTGCATTGGGATCGTATGCCATCGGCTCCGGCTGATAAAGCGGTGCATTGGGATCATAAGAGGAATCTTCCCCGTTCATTCCGCCAAAACTGTTTCCGGAATTGAAGCCGCTGCCAGAGTTAAAATCGTTACCGGAGCTGAAGCCGCTGCCAGAGTTAAAATCGTTACCGGAGCTGAAGCCGCTGCCAGAGTTAAAATCGTTACCGGAGCTGAAGCCGCTGCCCGAGTTGA
>CACYCV010000069.1 GCA_902772955.1 uncultured Ruminococcus sp. | reverse complement strand
GTCAGAGGGCTTCGCCCTCCGAACCTCCCACCAGGGGCTCTGCCCCATGGACCCCGCAGCCTTTAAAAAGGCTGGCGAAACTTTTTTAAAATTGTTTAATTGAATAATAGTATTAGTCCTCAAAGTCAATACTGTCAATGGCATCCAGCTCCGGATCCTCAAACACCTTGGTTTCGGTGTTCTTGCTCTTCTTGGTTTTCTTGATCTTGGTCACTTCGGCCGGCTTATCCTTGTCCTTCGATTGATTGTCAGCCTTGGAGGCAGGCTTTTTCGGGTCATTCTGACTGATGGCCTTTGCTGTCCTTTCAACATTCTTGGCAACAACAGCAGTGGTAAACAAATCCCAGAAGCCGCTGATAACAAAAGCCACACCAACCAGAATGATAATGATGTTATCATTCTGTGCAGCGTCTTCGCTGAACTGAGGACGAATGGTGGCGATAACGCCAAGTGCAACCAGAATGGCGGCACAGACCAGATGCAGGGCCCATTTGCCGATCTTGAGCTTGATGAAATTGATGGAATCCTGCAGCTTCATGACAGCGGTAACCATCACAGCCATTCCCAACAAATGATTCAGCAGGAGCTTTGCTTCATCGGGTTTCATCAGAAAGAGCAGACCAAAGCCGATCATGGCAGCCCCTTGTACCAGCGCATAGGAACCAACCATATCTTCACTTTTGAGTCGAAGAAAGGTAATGGCTCTCAGAATACCCCAGAGACAAAGACCGGCACCGATAATCTGGCTGATGTACTGGTTAAACTGAGAGGACATCGCGATCATGATAATGCCCAGAATCACAATGACGGCATTGAGAATAAACGCTTCTGTTTTGGTACTCTTAATCTTTGCCCGTACATTTTCATAGCCCTCTTTTTCTGTTACTTTTTCTGCTTTTTTAGCCATAAGTGATCCTCCTTTTTAGTATAAAATGAAATTACCCATATTATACTCCTTTTTTTATTCTTTGTACATACATTTTCAAAAAATATATCATTTTTTGTTAATAACGCAGATTAGGTTATTGGCGATCTCCTAATTCCGGCAAAAAAGGAAGCCCTGATCGATATCAGTGCTTCCTTAACGCTTCAGACGATGAGACGGGGAGTCCAGTGTCCCGCAAGGACGGCCGGAGGGGAGCCAGTAGGCCGAAAGATACCCCAGCAGCAGCCAGAACACCAGCACCTTATAAGAAAGATCCATGAGCAGGGCAATTTCAAACATGGAATACAGGGAATAAGCGCCGACAAAAGAAGCCAGATAGATCACCAGGCGGGCATCTGGGCTTTCCTTTTTGATCCGGCAAAAGATCGTTTTCAGGGTCGTTCCCGCCGCCAGAAAAGCAAAAACCAGAAAAAGCAGCGTTCCCATCAGGCCATAGCTGACTGCCAGGCTGATAAGGCCGTTATGAAAATCATCATACCTCAAACCATCCAGATAGCGGTTGCCATAATCCTCAAAATTAGCCCTGCCGATACCAAACATCGGAAATCGGCAGATCAGATCGTATGCCTGCCCCCACACAATGGCACGGCCGCTGTCAAGATTACTGTTTTCATGGCGGAAGGTGGTATGAGTGGAAAAAAGCACTTCCTCCTCTTCTGCTGCCAGGACCTCCGGCGGATGCAGCATATCGGAAACCCCTGTCTGCACCAGGATACGTGCGCCAAGCGCAGCAAAGGCAGCAATCACAGACAAAAGCAGGAATGCCACAACCCGCATCCATATTCCTGGAGTAAAATGCCGGCAGTCCTTGAAAAACAAATACAGCGCCAAAAACCAGCAATAAACCACCACCATCAACAAAGAATCGTTGGAATCCGTCAAAAACAGAGCGATAAAATTCACCGCCAGGCAGAAAAGATACACAGCAATCCGCTTCCGGGACAGACGGTTGACAGAACGCCGGATGACCCACAAAATGGTAATGGCAACAATCGCCATTGCCGCATAAAAAGCCGTAATATTGGCATTAAATATCAGGCCGGTAAAACGGTTTCTTTGCACAATCAATGGCTCATTCCACACCATCAGTCCGTTGGGAAAAGCCATCAGCAAAATCAGTCCTGCGCCCATCAGTACGGTTGTGGCAGCTGTGATGAAAGACAAAATAAAGGTCATTTCCCGGTGGACAGCCGAACGGCTTTTGGTGGCATGAATCCCATAATACAAAAACAAGCAGATAATGATATATTCGTAATAATAAAAATTCACCAGCAGATTATCCTGAAAGCGGAGGAGGGTTGTCACCAAGGCAGAGCCAAGAAACAGCAGCAGCCAATATCGGTATCTGATTTTATGAAACTCCCGTTTGAACAAAAAGTGATAGGCCAGGAGACCCAGACCCCAGATCATAAAAAAGTCTGCCGATTGATGAACATAGGCGCCAAACAGACAAACCGTACTAAAATAATAAGAAATGAGAAACAGCAGGCGAAACCAGGTGTCATCCGTAAAAAATAACCAGATTTCCTGCAGCAGAAACCGGGCTTTGGCTTTCATGGCATCCCTCCGTTCTTTGACTGTTTTTTACATTATATAATAAGCGGCGCGAAAATTCAACAGCAGATACGGGGTTTCCACGGAAATCAACTTTCTTCTCCTGACGCTCACGCACTGCTTTGGGGTGGTTTCAGTTTGACCGGGAGGATGCTTCGCAAATTTCGTTTTCGAGGTTCTTAGGGGGACTTTTTCGCAAAAGTCCCCCTAAGTCGCTGTCCGCAGACAGCGAAATACTAAAGGGTGTCAGCACAGAAGTGATCGCCCCTGAAACGGCTGTCTGGGGCTATCCTTTGCAAAAGCGGAGGAATTACCAGGATTTGCCGATGTTGGATAAGGGCCAAGAAAAAAATATAACATTTTTAATAAAAAGAAATGGAAAAAGACTTGAAATTTATCCAATATTAAGCTATTATATAGATATGTAAGTAGAAGTTCAGTATAAAGGAGTGTTATATATGCAGATTGGCCCCGAAAACAATGATCGTTCCGAGCTGGATTTATTTCATAGCGGCGAGAACTATCATGCCTACAGATTTATGGGAGCTCACAGGATGAACATTGACGGAACAGATGGTGTTATGTTCAGAACATGGGCACCGAATGCGCGGTCGGTTTCCGTTGTCGGCACCTTCAATAATTGGGACCGCACCAGAAACTGGATGCATCGTATTTCTGACGGCGGCGTCTGGGAAACGTTTATTCCGGAAATTGTTGACAACTACGCCATCTACAAATACAGTGTAGAAACCTATGACGGAAGTTGTGTGATGAAATCGGATCCGTACGCCTATCATTATGAAACTCGTCCCAATACGGCTTCTGTCTACATCGACCTTGACGGCTATGAATGGCACGATCAAGAATGGCAGAAATACAAGAACACCCATGAATCCTATAGCTCGCCGATGAACATCTATGAGATTCATGCAGGGTCCTGGAGAAAATATAAAGACGGCAACTACTTCTCCTACAGCAAGCTGGCAGACGAGCTGATCCCCTATGTGAAGGAGATGGGCTATACCCATATTGAAATGATGCCTCTGACAGAATACCCCTTTGATGCTTCCTGGGGTTATCAGGTAACCGGCTATTATGCTGTGACCTCCCGCTACGGAAGCCCGCAGGATTTCATGACTTTTGTAGACCGCTGTCATCAGGCAGGCATCTCCGTCATCATGGACTGGGTACCGGCACATTTCCCAAGAGATGCCCACGGCCTGGCAAGGTTTGACGGTACTCCCTGCTATGAATATGCTGATCCCCGGAAGGGTGAGCATAAGGACTGGGGAACTCTCGTGTTTGACTTCGGCAGAAACGAGGTTGTCAGCTTCCTGATTTCCAGCGCTATCTTCTGGATGGACTATTATCACATTGACGGTATCCGTGTGGATGCGGTAGCCTCCATGCTCTATCTGGACTACAGCCGCCGTGACGGCGAGTGGGTTCCCAATAAATTCGGCGGAAAGGAAAACCTGGAAGCAGTTGCTTTCATCCAGCGTCTCAATGAAGCAGCCTTCCGCTATTATCCCAACGTGCTGATGATTGCAGAGGAGTCTACCTCCTGGGCGATGGTTTCCAGGCCCACCTATATGGGCGGTCTTGGCTTCAACTACAAGTGGAATATGGGCTGGATGAATGATATGCTTCATTATTCCTCCCTCGATCCGCTGTACCGTCCGTTTAATCACGATAACCTGACTTTCTCATTCTTCTATGCCTTCTCAGAAAACTTCATCCTGCCGATTTCCCACGACGAGGTGGTTTACGGCAAGGCTTCTCTGATCAACAAAATGCCTGGCAACTATGAAATGAAGTTTGCCGGTGAAAGAACCTTCCTGGCCTATATGATGGCGCATCCCGGCAAGAAGCTCACCTTCATGGGCACAGAATTCGGACAGTTCAAGGAGTGGGATTATGCCTGCGAGCTGGATTGGATGCTGCTGGACTATCCTGCCCATCAGAATATGAAAAACTTTGTCAGCAAGCTGAATCACTTCTATCTGGAAAACAGCCCCATGTGGGAGGTTGACTTTACCTGGGAGGGCTTCACCTGGATTTCCAATGACGACTATACCCAAAGCTGCATCAGCTTCCGCCGTATTGATAAAAAGGGCAACGAAATTATCGTTGTCTGCAATTTCCAGCCGGTGCTCCGAGAAAACTATCGGATCGGCGTACCGATTGACGGCACCTACAGTGAAGTGATGAATACCGAATGGTCAGAATTTGGCGGCTGCGGTATTTCCAACGGTACCGCTATCGTTTCCGAAGAGATTCCCATGCACGGCTTCGAGCAGTCCATTTCTCTGACACTGCCGCCGCTGTCGGTCATGTATTTCAAATGCGTCCGCAAAAAGCCCAAAAGAAAGCCCCGCAAAAAAGCAGAGACTGCAGAGGGTGAAGGAACCGTCAAGAAAACCACCCGCAGGAGAACAGCCAAGGCGGAAGCCGAAAATAGCGCAGAAGGGGCTGCAGAAGAGGCTGCTCCCAAAAAGCGTACCAGAAAAAAACCATCAGCAGAAAAAGCCGAAGAAAAAGCTGAGTAATGCTGACGTTATACAGCGGCTCAGCCGCAAGAATCAACCATAAGGGAGGAAAACAATATGTATCCTAAGCAAGAAGTAGTTGCCATGCTGCTTGCGGGCGGACAGGGCAGCAGACTCGGCGTTCTCACGCAGAAGCTGGCAAAGCCTGCCGTTCCGTTCGGAGGCAAGTATCGCATCATTGACTTTCCGCTGTCCAACTGTGTCAATTCCGGTATCGAGGCGGTTGGCGTTCTGACGCAGTATCAGCCCCTGGTGCTGAATGAATATATCGGCAGCGGTCAGCCCTGGGACCTGGACAGCATGAACAGCGGTGTCCGTATCCTGTCACCCTATCAGCAGATCAAGGGAACCGACTGGTATAAAGGCACAGCCAACGCCATCTATCAGAATATTAACTATATCGACAGATACAATCCTGATTTTGTGGTAATCCTTTCCGGAGACCACATTTACAAGATGGACTATTCCAAGATGATTGCTTTCCACAAGGAAAACAATGCGGATTGTACCATTGCCGTCATTGATGTTCCGCTGGAGGAAGCCTCTCGTTTCGGTATCATGAATACCAATCCGGACGGTTCTATCTATGAGTTTGAGGAAAAGCCCAAGCATCCCAAGAGCACCAATGCTTCCATGGGTATTTATGTCTTCAGCTGGAACAAGCTGAGAAAATACCTCATTGAGGACGAAACCACCGAAGGCTCCGAGCATGACTTCGGCAAGGATGTTCTGCCCAAAATGCTGAATGACGGACAGAGAATGTTTGCTTATCAGTTCCAGGGCTATTGGAAGGATGTCGGAACCATTGACAGCCTGTGGGAATCCAATATGGATTTGCTGGATCCCAATGTTCCGCTGGATCTCAGTGACGAAAGCTGGAAAATTTATTCCAGAAATCCGGTCGTTCCGCCTCAGTACATTGCCGACGGCGCTTCCGTTCAGAATTCTCTGATTGCAGACGGCTGCGACATCGGCGGTTCGGTAGATTTCTCCGTGCTGTTCTCCAATGTCGTTGTCAAGCCAGGCGCAGTCGTACAGGATTCCATCATTATGCCCGGCTGTGTCATTGAAGAAGGTGCGGTGGTGCAGTATGCCATCGTTTCGGAAAATACCGTCATTGGCAAAAACGCCGTGATCGGTGCCCGTCCGGAGGATATCGTTGACAAGGATAAATGGGGTATCGCCGTCATCGGTGACAACCTGACGATCGGCGCAGGCGCAAAGGTTGAGCCGAAGGAAATGATTGCGAAAGATATAGAGGGGGTTGAATAATCATGCGTGGAAATAATGTAATGGGAATCATCTTCTCTAATCTTCACGAAAATCTGATCAGCCAGCTCACCGAGCTGAGAACCATGGGTGCCGTTCCCTTTGGCGGCAGATACCGTCTGATTGACTTTCCGCTTTCCAATATGGTCAATTCCGGTATCAATAAGGTTGCTGTCATCACCAAGAGCAACTATCAGAGTCTGACCGATCATCTTGGCGCCGGCAAGGCATGGGATCTTTCCAGACAGCGCAACGGCTTGTTTATCCTACCGCCCTTTATGGATCCCTCCGATTACGCCAACCGTGTCAAGACCTTTAACGCTATTATGCCCTTCCTGAAAAATTCCAGCGAAGAGTATGTGATGATTTCCGATTGCGACGTCATCTGCAACATCGACTTCCAGAAGGTTTTTGAGAAGCATCTGGAAAACAATGCTGATATCACCGTAGTATATAAGCGGGATCAGCTTCCTGCAAAGATTCAGGAGCCCACCGTATTCTCTTTTGATGCCAAGGGCCGCGTAAACGATGTGCTGGTAGCTCCCTCTATTTCCGGAAGCTGCAGCTTCTATATGAACATGATGCTGATCAAGCGTGAGCTGCTGATGGATCTGGTCAACAAGTGCATCAGCAAGAATACCATGAGCTTCAAACGCGATATTATCCAGGGCGAATATAAAAACCTGAATATGTATGGCTATGAGTTCAAGGGCTTTGCGCCGGTAATCACCTCTATGAGTGACTACTTCAATGCCAATATGTCCCTGAAGAACAAGGACATCCGCAATGATCTGTTCAATACGGATCGTCCGATCTATACAAAGGTCAGAGACGATATGCCCACCAAATACGGTCTTGGCTCCAAGGTATCCAATTCTCTGATTGGCAACGGCTGCAATATTGAAGGCGAAGTGGATAATTGCGTTTTGTTCAAGGGCGTTCATATCGGCAAGGGCACCAAGGTTTCCAACTGTGTCATCATGCAGGATACCAAGGTAGGCGCCAACTGCAACATGAGCTATGTTGTGGTGGACAAGGATGTTGTCATCCGTGACGGCAAAACGCTTGCAGGACAGCCCTCTTATCCGGTTTATATCGGAAAGCTGAGCATTGTTTGATCTGTTCGGTGCTGCAAGGCGCCGTTCAACGACAGTCGGAAGATACAGCGCCGGATCTTTATCCAACCGGCTGCTGTCTCCCGTCCTACGGAGGTGTTACTATGAAGTGTCTGTTTGTGACAAGTGAGGCTCAACCCTTTGCTGCTTCAGGTGGATTGGCAGATGTGTCCGGCGCTTTGCCCCACGCACTGCGTCAGCGTCTGATCGGCTGCCGTATTGTCATGCCCTATTATGAGGATATTCCCCAGACATTAAAGGAAAATCTACGGTTTGTAACCAGTTTTTCCGTACCGGTATCCTGGAGAAGGCAGTATTGCGGTATTTTTGAAACAAGATATAACGGTGTCATTTATTATTTCCTGGATAATCAGTATTATTTTAAACGTCAGGGGCTTTACGGTCACTATGATGACGCTGAACGCTTCGCGTTCTTCTCCAGAGCGGTTCTGGAAATGCTTCCGTTTATTGATTTTAAACCCGATATTATTCACTGCAATGACTGGCAGACAGCGCTGGTGCCAACCTATTATAATCTGTTTTATTGCCAGAATGAATGGTATCAGGGAATCAAGACCATCTTTACCATTCACAACATTCAGTACCAGGGCCAGTACGGGCAGGAGCTGTATGAAGAAGTGGTGGGTATCCCACCCCAGGGACGTTCCATTCTTGACTGGGACGGCTGCATCAATTATATGAAAGGTGCCATTGAAACCGCCAATCGTGTCACCACCGTCAGCCCCAGCTATTCCTGGGAAATTCGTGATCCTTGGTTCTCTCACGGACTGGATTCCATTCTGAATGCCCGTGCCTGGAAAATCAGAGGCATCCTGAATGGTATCGACACCACCTCCTATAATCCAGCCACGGATATTCAGTTGTATGAACACTATACAGCCGAGGATCTGTCAGGCAAAGCCGTGAATAAGCAAAGACTGCAGGAACGTCTGGGACTGGAACAGAATCCGGAGGTTCCCATCATCGCCATGGTCACCCGACTGGTAGCCCATAAAGGTCTGGATCTGGTAAAATATGCCCTGGATCAGCTGATGCGGGAAGAATACGTTCAGTTTGTCATTCTTGGCTCCGGTGACTGGGAATATGAAAGCTTTTTCCGCTCCATGCAGGACCGTTACCCCGGCAGACTCTGTGCCTGCCACGGATTTATTCCGGAGCTGTCACGCAAAATCTATGCCGGTGCGGATATGTTCCTGATGCCGTCAAAATCCGAGCCCTGCGGACTTTCTCAGATGATTGCTCTTCGTTATGGCACCATTCCCATTGTCAGAGAGGTAGGCGGTCTGAGAGATTCTATTCAGGACAGCGGAACCGGCAACGGCAACGGCTTCACCTTCCGCAACTACGATGCCATGGATATGCTGGCCTGTATCCGCCGCGCAATTGCCGGTTACTGGAAGCATGACGGCTGGGAGATTCTTGTCAAGCGTGCCATGAAGTGCGACAACAGCTGGACCCGTTCTGCTACAGAATATATCAATATGTACCGCGAAGTCATTGCAGAAAATTAATCAAAGCATTCTTCCGGTCAAAAAATATTCCCACAGATTTTTCATGATCAGAAAATCTGTGGGCTGTTTTTTTGAGGGGCTTTACGGCTGCTCCACTCCCCCCTTCGGATACACAAATAAATATTCATAACGCTTTGCAAAGTCAAAAGTTTTCGCTCAAGCCTTTTTCAAAAGGCTTGCAGGGTCCAGGGACAGCGTCCCTGGCTGCTGTCCTCCATCAGACATTAAAGCGGAAGAGAACAATGTCGCCGTCCTTCATGACGTACTCCTTACCTTCCGATCGGACAAGTCCCTTCTCCTTAGCGGCTGCCATAGATCCGCAGGCCATCAGGTCGTCAAAGGCAACCACCTCCGCACGGATAAAGCCGCGCTCAAAATCGGTATGAATCTTGCCTGCTGCCTGGGGAGCTTTGGTTCCCTTGGTGATAGTCCAGGCACGAACCTCCGGCTTTCCGGCGGTCAGATAGGAAATCAGACCCAGCAAATCATAACAGGCATTGATCAGACGATCCAGACCGGACTGCTCCAGTCCCATTTCCGAAAGAAACAGTTCCTTTTCCTCCGGCTCCATTCCGGAAATTTCGGCTTCAACTTCGGCACAGATAGGAAGAACCGCTGCGTTTTCGGAAGCGGCAATTTCCTTGACAACAGCAAAATAGGGATTTCCGTCTGCAGAGCCATCCTTGAAATCCGTATCACTGAGGTTGGCGGCGTAAATAATCGGCTTGTTGGTCAGCAGCGACACGGTAGACAACAGCTCGGCCTCTTCCGGCGTACATTCCACCCCACGGGCGGGCTTTCCCTCGTTCAGTGCCTCCCGTACTCTCCGGAAAAACTCCAGCTCCGTCTGATATTTCTTGTCACCCTTCAGCAGCTTGGTGGTTTTATCAATTCTTCTGTCCAGAATTTCCATATCCGACAGGATCAATTCAAAATTGATGGTTTCAATGTCACGCTTAGGGTCGATACTGCCCTCCACATGGACAATATCGTCATTTTCAAAGCAGCGAACCACATGCACAATGGCGTCTACCTCACGGATATTGGCCAGGAATTTATTGCCCAGTCCTTCCCCTTTGGAAGCGCCCTTGACAAGGCCTGCAATATCCACAAACTCAATGGTCGCCGGCGTATATTTTTCCGGTTCATACATTTCTGCCAGCTTGTCCAGACGCTTATCCGGTACCGCTACTACCCCCACATTCGGTTCGATGGTGCAGAAGGGGTAGTTGGCAGACTGTGCTCCCGCATTGGTAATGGCATTGAAAAGGGTACTTTTGCCAACATTTGGCAGACCGACTATTCCTAATTTCATTTTATCTCACTTCTCCTTTGTTGATCGACGTTTCTTTCATCATACTCTTGAAAGCTTCCATAATAACAGCACAATACAACTTTTTTATTATAGCACATCCCGCGGGAAATCTCAACAAATCAGGCAAAAATATTCCTGCAATTATGGTTCTATAAAAGATACGTAAAAGATAATAGGAATCTCTTGATTTAGCGTTGAAAAATAGAAACAAGTATGCTAAAATATAAAGTGCCAAACAATAACTGAATACATTTGCATCTATGATTAAGCGTGTATTTTACCTTAGGTAAAAATACAGGCTCTCCTTTCACACGCTTTTGACAGATGCGATCGGTTATTGTTTGGCGACAATGGAGCTTTGTGTTTTTCGGGCGCACAGCTTCGGTTGTGCGCTTTTTTATTTGTCCGGAAATAAAAAAACTAAGGAGCTGTTATTATGTACGATTTACGAGAAATACTGATTGACCCGCATGAGAATATTACTGCCATTATCGGAAATAGTTATGCACAGACGTTTTTATCCACCGGTCAGATCGGGAAAGGTTTTGCCGTTTTGTCTGACAGGAGAGTTTACTTTAAAGGAAAATGTCTGTATAAAACAGGCAAAAAATATAGTACACGTATGGAAGAACGAGTTGTCGATCTGAACGATGTGACAGGCTCTGGCTTTATTAAGTTCAATCCCATTTACCTTCTTGTTATGGGAATCATAATGACTGTCATTACCTTGGGGCTGCTGATTGCATCCTTTACCGGACTGAATGTTCATGCTGCTGAATCGGATGCGGAAGTATATTTTCCGGCAACAGGAGGTTCAATAGTCGGGGGTGTGTCCATGGCGATACTGGCAATTGCTTTTTTGATTACAAGTGTTATCCTTCTGACAGCATATTTCAGAAGAAAAACCACTATCTTCAAAATCGACTATGCCGGTGGCTCCATAGGCTTTGATCTCCGCCTGATTTCCTATGGTGAAGCCGAAAGCTTTAACAGAAGCCTGAGAACCTGTAAGGACAATGCCGTCAGAGCAGCACAAACCATGTTTACTTCCGTTAATCAGATACAGACACCTACATATGGCGCTGCTGCCGTGTCCACAGCCGATGCACTGAGAGAGTATAATAATCTGCTTTCGCAAGGTATTATTACGCAAGAGGACTACGAAGCAAAAAAAAGACAGCTTCTTGGGCTGTAATACTAATTGTATTTATGTCATTTTTTAGATTTATAAAACAAATAGGGACAGAGAAATTATCACCTTGACGATTTCTCTGTCCCTTGTCTTTCAGCCGTTGGCTGAGAGGTCTTCCCTGGAGATCCGAACCCCTTCAGTAGAATAATTTGATAGAAAACACAAGTTTTTTGAGAAAGGGATCCGGGGAAAACCCTTTTTTGAAAAAAAGGGTTTTTCCCGGCAGGGTTTGGGACAGAGTCCCAATATAAGGCGCGGCTATATTTTCAAAAAAGGGAAGCTCCCTGCCGCTGAAGCAGCAGGGAGCTTCCTTTTTTTAGGGGATCGAATTGTTCCGGAGGAACCGGAGAAAGGAGCCTTTCAGTTGATTGTTTTGAATACCTGCACGTCATGGTCCCAATTCACGATAACATTTCTGGAATCCTTGGCCTTGACGCGAATGGTATATCTGCCCGGCTGAGTCGGCTTGATGGATACCTTCCTATTGGTGGAATAGCTCTGAGCTGTGTACCATTTGCCGTCATTGGGATTGAGGTACAGAACCGCATACTGCACGGTTCCCAGACCGCCGGTGGAATTGGCCTCGACATCAATGGTATAACCAAGTCGGATAGAGTCAGACCACACGCTGGAGGTATTCTTCAGGTTGTTGAACACATTGAGAGAAATATCCTTCAAGACAATCTTTCCGCGCTCATCCTTGACCTTGACACGGATGACAAAGTTTCCGCTCTGTGCAGGCTTATAGGACAGGCTGGTATTG
>CACYCV010000068.1 GCA_902772955.1 uncultured Ruminococcus sp. | reverse complement strand
CAAGGAATGATACATTTTGCTTGTAAAGCTCTGTTTATCTTGCTTTCAGCTATTTATTCTATTTGAGTTTCACGGATTCAGGTAAAAGAAAAGAATCGACGAAACCAGGTGAAGCTTTGGCTGATTTGACAAAAAAACCGGTAATATTTTTCTGAGAAAGCATACAAAAACTCGGAAAGGATATTGATTATTGTCGTTTTATGTGATATAATATGTAAAATCTAATTGAAGGAGGAATTTCCCATGGCATATAAAATTACAGATGATTGTATCGCTTGCGGCGCTTGTGCGGCTGAATGTCCTGCAGGTGCTATCTCCGAAGGAGACGGCAAGTATGTAATCGATGCAGACGCTTGCCTGGATTGCGGCGCTTGTGCAGGTGTATGTCCTGTTGGCGCTCCCACAGAGGGCTGATTGACAATTTGAATCAGAAAAACCGGTGTGCTTCGGCATATCGGTTTTTTTATTTTTTCCCTTTTTTTACGAATGAAAACACCCTGCGTGACCATACTATCATCAGATGAATAATGGAGGGTCAAGTGTGGTGTACAGTAAGGTTGAAATCTGCGGAGTCAATACAGCGGAGCTTCCTGTATTATCCGAAAACAGAAAGCAGGAATTATTAAGGACCATCCGTGAGGGTTCCCCTTCGGAAAAGAAACGGGCACGGGAAGAAATGATTAATGGGAATCTGAGACTGGTACTGAGTGTCATCCGGCGTTTTGCAGCGCGCGGAGAGAATCCGGACGATTTGTTTCAGGTAGGATGTATCGGGCTGATCAAGGCAATTGATCATTTTAACTGCGAAAAGGATGTGCGCTTTTCAACCTATGGTGTGCCGATGATTATCGGAGAAGTACGTCGGTACCTGCGGGATTACAATTCTGTGAGGGTCAGCCGTTCCATCAGGGATACCGCCTACCGTGCCATGCAGGTAAAGGAGTCGTTTTTGCTGCATCATGATCGGGAACCTACCATTGAGGAGATTGCAAAAGAGCTGTCCCTGCCCAAGGAAACCATTGTGATGGCTCTGGAAGCCATTGTTGAGCCTGTGTCATTATATGAACCTGTGTATTCGGATGGAACAGACACGATTTATGTGATGGATCAGATCGGCGACAGCAATGATGACAGGAACTGGTTGGATGAGATAGCCCTGAAGGAAGCGATCCGTTCACTAGGAGAACGGGAGAAGCGGATTTTGTTTATGAGATTTTTTTCAGGAAGAACACAAATGGAAGTGGCACAGGAAATCGGCATCAGTCAGGCGCAGGTTTCCAGACTGGAAAAGACAGTACTGAAAAAAATCAAGGCAGAGCTTTGAATTGGCAGAGATCAGTGAAGATGTTTTTTCATGATTGTATGTAACACATCCCAGAAATATGCGTATTATGGAATGTAATCAATCAAAGGAGGAAATGTCTTATGTGTAACAATGGTTTTTTCGGTAATAATAGCTGTGCCTGGGTGATCCTTCTGATTGTCATCCTTTCCTGCTGCGGTAATAACGGCGGCTGTGGCTGTGGGTGCAATGACAACAATGGCTGTGGCTGCGGCTGCTAAGCTGTAATAACAAGTAAATCCGGGAATATTGCCTAAAAAAACGGTTCGTGCCCTTTGCAGCACGAACCGTTTTTGTCATAAATAATTATGGTGCGATGTTTTTTCCTTCTTCAATGTCGCTCAGAAGATCCACTCTGCGCTGGTGTCTTCCGCCCTCAAAGGGAGTGGATACAAAGATATCTACCAGTTTGTTGGCCAGTTCTGCGTTGACAACATTTTGTCCCATGCAGATAACATTGGCATCATTGTGGCGTCTTGTCATTTCTGCCAGCATTTCATTGGTACAGACGGCTGCCCGGATTCCCTTCACTTTATTGGCGGCCATGGAAACACCAAGACCTGTGGTGCAGCAAATCACACCAAGATCACAGAATTTGTCGGCTACGGCTTTGGCAGCAGCGTAGGCAAACCTGGGATAATCAACGGATTCCTTAGACATACATCCAAAATCCTCAAAATCAATTCCCTGCTGTTCAAGATGCTTTTTAATGGATTCCTTTAATTCATAGGCACCATGGTCAGCGGCAAGTGCAATTTTCATACGGATCTCTTCTTTCTTTCATTTCATTCCGGTTTCCTGTTCCGTTTGTAGTCTGGCTTTTCGCTCACGTTCTGCCTGAGGCAACCGCAGATAGATCGGCATCAGTGTATCAGGGGTGCAGAGATGCTGATGCCGTGCGAGGTTCAGTGCGGCTCTGGCGGTTCCGTATGCCCGTTGAAAGCGGATATGAAGGGGGGTAAGAAGCACATTCGGAAGCTTCGCGGAAAAGGCGTCATAGCATAGAGCAGCCCCATCCCCCACCAGGTAGACATCCCTGTCACGATACTGCTGTAATTCCTCTGCGAGCTCCTCAATTGCCAGCGCCCTGTCCTCTGTCAGCCGATGAATCTCTCCGTCCGCAAGATCAAACAGCGCATTATATACCTGAGAACATCTGGCATCCATGACAGCACATACGATGCCGCTTCTGTAGGGCATTCCATAGGCCATGGCAGCCAGTGTCGAAACAGCGGCACAGGGCTTTTCCAGTGGCATGGCCAAGCCCTTTACAGAAGAAACACCGATGCGCACACCTGTAAAGGATCCTGGCCCTGCATTGACAGCAAACAGATCAATGTCCTCCGGTTTGGTATCGGTTGTCCGGAGCAGTGCTTCAACCACCGGAATCAGTGTCTGACTATGGGTGGTTCTGGTATTGAGAAAAAACTCTCCCAGTAGGCATTCCTCCGTTATCAGTGCGGCCGAAACCGGCGACGCCGTTGTATCAATGGCAAGAATTTTCATAGGTCCTTTGCTCCCTCTATGCATATTTCACGTTCCTGCTCGGACAAGGGCTTTATTGCTATGTTGATTCTCTGTTCCGGCAGATAGGCTTCGATGGTTTCACTCCATTCGATTACTAATACTCCGTTTTCAAGGTAATCAAAAAAACCTGTGGAGTAAAGATCATCAAAGGATGAGATGCGATACATATCAAAATGATACAGCAGACAGTCTCCCTCATACTCATGTACCAGAGCAAAGGTCGGACTGGATACACCGTCAGAAATGCCAAGTCCTCTTGCTAGTCCTCGGGTAAAAGCGGTTTTGCCTGCTCCCAGACCGCCGAACAGGGCAATGACTTCCTTGCCCTGCAGCGTATGAGCAAGACGCTCGCCGATACTTTCTGTCTGCTGCTCCGATGTGCTGATTAGCTTTTGCAAATTGTTCTCTCCCATCAGAAAAGTCCGGTGATTTTTCCGTCTGCGTCCACGTCAATTTTTTCGGCGGCAGGTACCTTCGGCAAACCCGGCATGGTCATGATATCGCCGGTATATACCACAATAAAACCCGCGCCATTGGAAATACGGACGTCACGAACCGTGATATGGAAATGCTCCGGTTTGCCTAACAGAGTGGGATCGTCCGACAAGGAATACTGAGTTTTGGCAATACAGATCGGCAGCTGCGGCAGGGACAGCTTTTCAATCTCAGCAATGGCTTTTTCGGCTGCCGTGGTATAGTTGACACCGTCTGCGCGATATATTTTCTGAGCAACAGCGGCAATTTTTTCTTTTATAGAAAGCTCAAGAGAATACAGAGGTGTAAAGACAGACTCCTTTTCAGTCGCAGCAACGACCTTTTGAGCCAGTTCCCTGCCGCCTTCTCCTCCCTTGGCAAATACCTCGGAAAGGGCAAAATCTGCTCCCAGATCACGGCAATAGTTTTCGATATAGGCAAGCTCAGCATCGGTGTCTGCCCCGAACCGATTAATGGCGACGACTACAGGAACGCCATATTGGTGCATATTTTCAATGTGAACGCCGAGATTGACGATTCCCTTGGACAGAGCTTCCAGGTTTTCTGTACCAAGCTCTGCCTTCGGTACACCGCCATTATATTTGAGTGCCCTGACGGTTGCCACCACCACAACTGCGGAAGGTGTCAATCCAGCTTTGCGGCATTTGATGTCAAAAAACTTTTCTGCACCAAGGTCTGAGCCGAAGCCTGCTTCTGTCACACAGTAGTCTGCCAGCTTCAGACCCAGCTTAGTGGCCCGTACGGAGTTACAGCCGTGGGCAATATTGGCAAAGGGACCTCCGTGCATAATGGCAGGTGTTCCTTCCAAGGTTTGCACCAGATTGGGCTTGATAGCATCCTTGAGCAGCGCAGCCATAGAACCGTTAGCCTTCAGATCAGAGGCATAGACAGGCTTTCCGTCAAAGGTATAGGCTACCAGAATACGGCCGAGACGTTCCTTCAGATCGGTAATGTCAGAGGCCAGGCAGAGAATCGCCATCACCTCGCTGGCAACGGTAATAATGAAGCCGTCTTCACGGGGAACACCGTTGACCCTTCCGCCAAGACCGGCAACGATATTTCTCAGCTCGCGATCGTTCATATCCAGACAACGCTTGATCAGAATTTTCTTGACATCTATGCCGAGGGTATTTCCCTGCTGAATATGGTTGTCAAGCATTGCACAAAGAAGATTGTTGGCAGCTGTAATCGCGTGCATATCTCCTGTAAAATGCAGATTGATATCTTCCATCGGAATGACCTGTGCGTATCCGCCCCCGGCAGCACCGCCCTTGACGCCGAATACCGGACCAAGAGAGGGTTCTCTCAAAGCAATGATGGTTTTTTTGCCGATTTTGGAAAGGGCGTCTCCCAGGCCTACAGAGGTAGTTGTTTTACCCTCTCCGGCAGGCGTAGGATTAATTGCCGTTACCAGAATAAGCTTCCCGTCTTGCTGTGATGCGGTTTTCTGAACCAGTGCCTCAGAGAGCTTGGCTTTATACTTACCGTAGTATTCCAGATCCTCCTCGTCAATTCCCAGCTTGCGGGCTATTTGCAGAATCGGCTCCGCATGAGCCTGCTGAGCAATTTCGATATCCGAAAGCATTGATGATCTCTCCTTTGGTTTTTAATGTGTTTTTGTTGGCGGAAGCAAAGGCTGCCTCCGGGACAAAGCTGCTGTGCTTTGCTATCTTTTTATTCTAACATAAATTTTCCGGTTTTACAACCTTGCCAACCGTATTTTTTTGAAAAGTTGGACAGATAAAAATAATAAAGAAAAAAACTTTACAAGCAATATAAGATATGATTTTTTATAATATCACAGAAAAACGTGTGAAGTATCTGACTTTATAAGCAAACGCAAAGGTGCTTATTCCATCCATAATTATATTATTTTGATGGGGCTGAAAAAGAAAAATACATCCGAAATAATCATACGGGACGTTTTCAGAATGTATTTTCGCCGAATTCCTACAAAAAGTTCAGAAAAAACATT
>CACYCV010000067.1 GCA_902772955.1 uncultured Ruminococcus sp. | reverse complement strand
GAGCGTTCGCTTGGCTAAACTGTCACGCAGGCAGAGGCAGCTGATTTTCTGCGTTGGTGCCGCTCTCCTGTTTTTCCTTTTCGTTTTTCTGTACCAACGGTGGGATGCGGCAAGAGAAGCGGAAAGGCTCTCTTCCCTGAACAGCGGTCTGCCGTCTGCCTGGACAATGGAAGCGGACGGTAAACTCTATCGCCTGCGGCCAGGCATCGAAACCTGCCTTGTCATCGGCATCGACAAGGATTCCGACCGTCTTGAGCATCTCGATGCGGAAGCACGGCTGAATAATCTCCAGTCGGACTTTCTCCTGCTGCTCATCGGTGACCGGAAAGCGGAAACCGTCACAGCTCTGCACATCAACCGGGACACCATGGCGGAAGTCCCGCGGCTGAGCAGGGAAGGCCTGTCGCTTTCCCCCGTTACGGAACAGCTTGCACTTTCCCATACCTACGGCACGGGAGGCCGGGACAGCTGCCTGAATACACTGCATGCCGTTTCCCGCCTGCTGTACGATCTGCCGATTGACCATTATTTCTCACTCACCATGGACGCTGTGCCCGTGCTTACCGACCTTGCCGGCGGTGTGCCGGTGCAGGTCGAAGACGATTTTTCTGCCATCTCTACCGATCTGCCGCAGGGTGAAACCGTAACCCTGCACGGAAATCTGGCACTCACCTTTTTCAGAGCCAGACACGGCGTGGGAGACAGCAGCAACCTGAACCGCATGGCGCGGCAGCGGGTATTTCTGAATTCCCTGTATGACAGGGTGAAAACAAAACTTAACGAGAGCAGTTCCTTTGCTCTCACCTTCGCCAATACCCTTTCACCGTATGTGATCTCTGACCTGATTACGGACGAGATTGCGGAGCTGATGCAAAACGGAAAGGCTTACACCTTCAGCGGTGTAGAGCCCGTACCCGGCAGGAGCTTTCTCGGTGAACGGTATATGGAGTTTTATCCCAATGAAACGCAGCTGAAAGACCTCCTCATCCGTCTTGCCCTGCAGGCTGCCGAATGAGCCGGAGATGCAAACTGATCCGGGAGAATAACAATTCATGTATAAACAATATATAAAAAGACTTCTGGATATCGTTTTTTCAGCAGCGGGATTAGTTCTTTTGTCCCCTGTTCTGCTGCTGATTGCCGGCCTGGTCAGATATTCTTCCGGCAAGCCGGTCATTTTCCGCCAGATACGGATAGGGAGAGACGGAAAAACCTTTCCCATGTATAAATTCCGGACGATGGTCGTGGGGGCTGAAACTGCCGAGGGCGGCGTATACAGTGACCGGAACGACCGCCGGCAGACCAAAATAGGAAAGCTGCTTCGCATCACTTCCCTGGATGAACTGCCGCAGCTGATCAACATCCTCCGGGGAGAAATGAGCTTTATCGGGCCGCGCCCGCCGCTTACCTATCATCCGTGGCCGCTTGAAAACTATACGCAGAGACAGCTGAGGATGTTTGAAGTGCGGCCGGGCATTACCGGCTGGGCCCAGGTGCACGGCAGAAAACAGGTAGAGTGGAACAGGCGAATCGAGCTGAATATCTGGTATATTGACCATCTGTCTTTTCTTTTGGACTGCAGTATCTTTTTCAGGACGATAGCAGCACTTTTCTCCCGTGCTGACAACGAAAACACTACTCCAACAGTATGAGATGAAAAATACAATACAGCGGAGTATTTTTCAGAGAATAAAATGACAATTGCCGCATTGTCGGGGTGACTTCTTGCCTCTGAGGCTGATGTATATTACGCACCGGGCAGAAATTGCCCGGATTGCGGAAAAAAACGGGGTTGACCGTATCTTTGTCGATATGGAGTATATCGGCAAAGCGGAAAGACAGCGCGGCATGGACAGCGTAAAGAGCAGGCATACCATTGAGGATGTGAAAACAGTCCGCGGTGCTGTCAGCCGGGCACAGGTTCTGGTCCGCGTCAACCCGATTCATGAAACGCAGGCTGACGGATATCCCTGTTCGGAAGTGGAAATCGACAGCGCGATTGCTGCCGGAGCGGATGTCATCATGCTCCCCTATTACAAATCCATGGAGGAAGTGGAGCGGTTTCTCTCAGCCGTCAACGGGCGGGTCAAAACCGTGCTTCTGCTGGAAACGGCAGAGGCCACACAGCTGGTAGACGAGGCGGCACGGCTGGATGGTGTGGATGAAATCCATATCGGGCTTAACGACCTTTCCATCGCTTACCATAAGGCGTTTTTGTTTGAGCTGCTGAGTGACGGGACCGTGGAGCGCCTTTGCCGGCATATCAGCCAGACGCAGAAGCCGTATGGCTTCGGAGG
>CACYCV010000066.1 GCA_902772955.1 uncultured Ruminococcus sp. | reverse complement strand
TCTCCTATAATGAACTGATCAACCGTGTAAAGGCAATGCTCCGGCGTTACTATGTATATGGTGCCAAGCAGTCAGAAGCGTCCCGCCGGATCCGCTGCTGCGGAAATATTGAGATCGACCCGGATCAGTGCCTTGTCCGCCAGAACGGAAAGGAAATACCGCTTACGGATCTTGAATACCGCATCCTGTACCTTCTGGCATCCCATCCGAAGAAAATATTCTCTGTCCAGAATATCTATGAAAGCATCTGGAACGAACCCTACTTCTACTCTTCCAACAATCTGGTCATGGTACATATCCGGAACATTCGGAAAAAACTGGGTGATGACCCTCAAAACTGCCATACGATCCGCACTGTCTGGGGAAGGGGGTATCGAATTGAGTAAATATCAACATCCCCGCAGCCTCAGTACGCAGCTCCTGCTTGGGGCCCTGCTGTCATTGCTGGCCGCGGTTCTGTCTTTCGGTCTGTTTTACCTGATCGGGAATACCTGCCTGGATCATACGGTATATGGCAATAAGTTCTCGGAAAAAATGTCGGAAAGGCAGTTCCGCCGTCTCCAGGATTATGTAACACAGGAAAACATTGCATCAGGAAACCTGAACCGGCTTAACGCCTGGTGCGGCCGTGAAAAAGGAATATACCTGACGCTTTACAGCGATGGGAAGCTGATCTACAAATCCGCTGCTTCCCGGGAAACGGCAATCGAACCGGAAGCTTTCAATCCGCAGTCCGAGGATGCACAGCAGGAATTTACCCTGTCCCTTTCTGACGGCATAAAAGTAAAAGCTTTTTTATACTACTTTGCCGGCGATGCCTTCTATTTCTGGATGATCGGAGTTTCCGGCCTGCTGTCTTTTGTTGTTTTTTCCCTGTGCTTCATCACCCTGATCCACCGGAAGCTTACTTATATTGAACGGTTAAAAAAGGAACTGGATATTCTGGCGGGAGGTGACCTGACATATGCCGTAACCGTCCGGGGACAGGATGAACTGAGCGAACTTGCTTTAGGAATCGACGAAATGAGGCGGTCCATTTTAGCTCATCAGGAGTCGGAAAATACGATACGCTCCGCCAATTCCCAGCTTGTTACCGCCATGTCGCATGATCTGAGGACTCCGCTGACATCTCTTATGGCTTATCTGGAACTTCTGGATCGGGATAAAGTGAAGGATGAAGAACAGCGCCGTCACCTGATCCGCCAGAGCCTGTCACAGACAATATCCATCAAAGCAATGGCAGACAAGCTGTTTGAATATTTTCTGGTATACACAACGGAGTGGGAACAGCCTGAGCCGGAAATAGTCAGTGCGGATGAAATCATGGGACATTTCTGGCAGGAATATGCCTTTTCACTGGAGAATCATGGCTTTACAGTGAAAACAGATTTTGGAGAATTGAACGGTACTCTGAAAATTAATATGGAACTGCTTCGCAGGGCTTTTGACAATCTTTTTGCGAACATCGTGAAATATGCAGAACCGTCGGAACCCGTCCTGATCCGGTACTGCAGGGAGAGCGGCCAGCTTGTCCTTACCCTTAAAAATGCGGTCATTTCAGGCCAGGATCGTATAGAAAGCACCAATATCGGCCTGAATACCTGCCGCCGGATTCTGAAAATCCATAACGGCAGTTTTGAAACAAAAGAGCTCAACGGCAGTTTTTCTGCAGAACTCAGGCTGCCTCTCCTTCCGAAAGCAAAAAACAAATAACAGGAAGAGACTGTCTGTTCCCTTCAGCAGATATCGCAGATAAACGAAATCACACCATCCTGCCATTGCGCGGAAATGCCTCCCCGGAGCTGTCCGCAGAGACTTTGCGCAATGCTCAGTCCGATTCCGTAGCCGCCTGTATCGATGTTATGGGAAGCATCTTTCCGGTAAAACCGGTCAAAAAAGCGCGTGTAATCAATCTGGCCGCCTTCGGCATAGGTGTTTGAAACAATAAGGCGTACATGATTTTTACGTCTTTTCAGCTGCTCCAGAGATACAAGGATTTCACCCCCTGTATCACAGTATTTCACGGCATTGTCAAGGAGAATCACAATAAGCTGCCTTAACC
>CACYCV010000065.1 GCA_902772955.1 uncultured Ruminococcus sp. | reverse complement strand
ATTGTACTGGGCGACAGTTTCTCTTACTACGGTGGGGTATGGCGATATTGTTCCAACCACAATGTTCGGCAGGATTGTTACCATGGCATCTTCTATCATAGGTATTGCAGTTATAGCTTTGCCATCAGGTATAGTTACTGCCGGCTATATGAAAGCTCTTGAAGAAGAAGAAGAAGAGACAAATAAGGATTTAAAGTAGTTTGATGGTACTTACGTGAGGACTGAATAATGGACATTGGCTAAATTTTATTGAAAACTAGCCACTCACCGTCATGACTGCAGAAGTTCGAAAATGCTCATTGACAAAATGTAGATTCCCTTTCATACTAAATTATAGAGAACTAACGAAACGAGGAAGAGGTGAGTTTATGAAAACAGCGTCTAGATTCTGTTTGCTCTTTGTTCTTACTGCGCTCTGTACTGTAATTTTCCCGCTGGCAGCGTCAGCAAAGATCAGCATCCAATGGCATGGCGAACGTGTTTATCTGTACCCGGGCAGGTTGGAATTTGTCGGCTATTTTGAAAATACCGGGGACGAAAAGGGTTATGTCACCCGGTGTGAGTTTGATTTATTCCTTATTGCTTCCGACACTGGCAAGACACTGTGGAAGACTTACGGCAACCAGCACTACGTAAACAGTCTCAGGGTTCCGGCACGCAGGCGTGTTTCATACACAATCAACATACGTAATGCACATATCCCCGCCGGATACAAGGGACGTTATCGCTGGTCGATGAAAAATATCGTCACGGCTTGGACCAGAAACCCCGGTTAAAACTATGGTGGAATCCCGGAAATACGGGAAGCTGAATAATTAATCTAAAAATGAGAATACACCGGCTTGTCAATAGAACGGGCATTGCTTCTATTACGCCTGCCGGAAAATCATAACGGCAGGCGTCGTCTTTATGTGTCTTAATCAAATACAAATTTACTATTCCCACGGTTTTAGATTATAATTAAATAAACAGCTATTACATAATTTATTAAACATCATAAACTTAGCAAAAGATACATGTAAGTAATAATTGTATAATCGTGCTATAAAAGATACAAACAGTTCACGCATTCAGTGAAATAAGGGGTTGACAGGAAATGTCAGGTCGGGATACGATTTTCAGAGCTGACCAGAGCAGGGTAGTATTTTGCCTTTTACAGTTTTATATAAAACAGAATGACCGTTTAACGTAACATGATGTATGTTGCGCAAAACGGTTATTTTGTTTTCCGGGGTAATTTGGTTTCAAATTACCTAACAAATATGGAGGGCATGTCCAGTGAGCGGCGGTGTTTTTTGGAAGAAGGTGAGGATCCGATAATGAGAAAAAGTTTTAGATTTGTAGTGATGGCAGTGTGTTTTGCTTTGACCCTCTCTTCTGCTACGGACGCGGTGAATGCTGCTCCCAAAGCAGCCAGGGCCGGGCAACGGTCTGTGGCGGACTGGTATCAGAGTGAGAAAGGCGAGGTGTGGCCACCTGTAGCCGGACGGTATGAACGGAAAAATGCCAACGGCATAACCAATGCCTATATCGACGTAACCATTCTGCCGAACCAATGGCCGGTGATTACGTTGCATGCCTGCGATTACGAGGGGACAGATGACGAAAAGGACAGGGAAGCATTATCTCAGGCTCCCGCAGTCAGGATGGGCGGATGGATTGCCAGTAAGGCATTCACAGACTATCCTTCGGGTAAAAAGCGTAGCAAGAGCGATGTGATGCCGGTTGAAATAGGCTTGGGTGCCCGTTTTGTCGCCGGGGCTGAAACCAATGGCATATACGGTGGAAACGGAATCCGGGGCTTGCTGGATAATGTTCAGGTTAATCTGATGCATGCCGGCGTCACTTCCGAGAAAGACGGGCTGGTGCTGGACTATTTCGGGCATAACGGATTACGGTTACCGGATGTCCGGGGAAAATATGTGTTGAAAAAAGACAGCATGCCCGGGGCTGACGAATTTGCCGCCTGTGCATTGGTCGGAGCGCTGCCTATAAACGAAACGGATACAGATTTTACTGACAATACATTGCAAATTGTTCCGGAAGCGGTTACGGGCAGCATGATGCCCCGGTATCAATACATTATCGGCAATTACGGTTTTGCCGTTAAAGTGTTCCGGAACGGTACGTTGCTCCGCACTTTCGTGTTGCCGAAAGATTTAAACGCTGTATACCGTTTTGACAAAAATGGGGATGATATTATGATATACAATATCGACGGCTCTAAAGGATAAGCTGTTAAAAAATGAAAAAATATG
This sequence comes from uncultured Ruminococcus sp., assembly GCA_902772955.1. Taxonomy (GTDB): domain Bacteria; phylum Bacillota; class Clostridia; order Oscillospirales; family Acutalibacteraceae; genus UBA1213. The sequence goes on along the minus strand of CACYCV010000065.1, from coordinate 2,493 downwards.
GTTCCGTTGAAAGTATGCTTTTAAATCTCAAGGAGGTGAATATCGCATGAAAAAAGAAAAACTGTTGGCTACTGTACTGGCAGCAGCATGCGCGGTTACGTTTGCACCGGCTCTTGATACCGGCATCGCAGAAATGGATTTGTCCCGGCCTGTTTTTGCCCAGGCAAAAGATGCGGCAAACCAGGAAGCGTCGCTGCATTCGCTGCCGCTGGTTACAAGTGTGCATTTTTATTCAGACTGGGACGGGCCGTTTGAAATGCTTCGTTCCCACTGGACAGATATCGGTTTTTACGGAAACGCAAAAGCTCCTGAACAAAAAGTTGCAAAGGCGTTATCTGGTTTCAGCAGGATGAAAAGCGATGACTTTGGGAGAACGCGAAAGCTGATGTTTACTGATTCCAAAGCAGACTGGAGCCAGCGGATCAAAGACGGTTCGCCTTATTACGGGCCATACTGGTTTACCGGCGATATTCTGGTACGCCGGTCTGATTCTGCTGCGGTAAGTTTTTTGGAGGACAAAGGTATATATGCAGGGGGAACGCATGCCGGCAGTGAACTCGCGGCAAGAAATTATGACGCCCGTACAGGGAAGGAGTTACAGCTTTCCGACGTATTTGTAAATAAATATACTCTGGCCGAAGCGATAAAAAAGCGGCTGAAGGAAGACTATCCCGACGCAAGCTTTATGGAAAACGGAGGGGCGGCTGCGGATGAGTCCGTGGACCGGATGATAAAAGAGGATTCGCTGGTCTGGACACTGGAACCATACGGCGTTACGTTTTGGTTCAATCCGTACCGACTGGGCGGCACGTATGCAGAGGAAATGTTTGTGACAACGCTGTTCTATTTAGAATCGCCGGAGCTCTTCAAAAGGAATAAAGGAACAGACGCATTTGCCTGGCGCGCCCTGGAAAGATACTGCATGGATATCCGCTTGTACACTGCCGTCCGTGTGTCCGGTAAACCCGGCGAAAAACTGACCGTGGGCCGCGATAATGATGGCATACAAATTGAATTCCGGGGCGAAGAGTACAGAAACGAATTAGAATTAAGGAATACCGATATCCGTCCGACCCTTGTCAATTGCTCCGATGGCCGGAAATATCTGTATGTGGATTACGAAGAGCCTGCCAGCAAATACAGCGCATCGTGTTACAAACTGTATGTGTATGACCTGAACGGGACGTCACCCCGGTTTGTGGGTGTGTATCCGATGACGCGGCTTGCTTCCCCTCTGAAGGATACGGCCAAACGCAGCTGGTATGTGATGAGTGATCCCGATGATTTTTATACGACGGCTACGATGGACAGCAACCTGGTTCCGGGCAAACGGCTGCGCTGCCGTGTCGGCGAAGACGGAGCGCCGGAAGTGCTCGAGGTGGAAGGTGCGAAAGGATAAGCAGTGTGCATCTTTACGTATGACGGATTTTGAGTATGGAAAGGGAATGAGAAAATGAAAAAGCTATTCATCCTGTTGACGTTGGTTCTGACAATGTTTTCAACAGTGGCTTTTGCTAATGTGGATTCCGGTCCGGACCGGTGGAAACAAATTGGCTCGGACAAAATGGCGAAAGTGTATTATGACCGGGAAACGGCAAAATATTATTCAAAGAATTATGATGGTGACTTTGCTGAGGTATGGATGTGCTATCATTTTCATGACGGTTGCCAGAACCATGCCGGCGACCACTATGACTTCGAATTGATTTACATCAACTACAAAGATAAATCCTTTGCCGTCAAAGCGTGCCTGACAAAAGACAGGAACGGAGCAGTTATTGAATCAAACGAGTTCCCGGCGAATATAATCAGTTATGTGCCGTTGAAAGATCAGCACTATGAGACACTGTTGGCCAAAAATGTACGAGAACAGTTCGCAGGAAAATAGCAGGCCTTTTCCGGTCGTCAATACGAAGTAAACTGCCACATTCCTCATATGTTGAATAAGAAGAGGAAAACAATAAGGGGGTAATTATGATATGAAAACGATTAAAATTTTGCTTACGGCAATGATCATTTCATTAAGTTTTTTAATGGGCAGCGTGTATGCCCAGGAGGACATCGAAGCACAGTGGGAAAAGAATGTGCAACAGCTGGGGGCTCATGATGAATTTGTCACCAGCCAGTTAGGGGAGACGCGGACCGGCGTTGTGTATTTTGCGAAATGTCCGTTAAAGGATTTTAAAATTCTATCGCTGAAACTTGAAAAATTCGAAGATAAACCGGTCTTTTTGGCGCAAACCCTGTACACAAAAGAAGTACTGAATCCGGAACGGCCGCTGTTAGTAAAATTGTGTTTGTACGGCTCGGTTCCCAATAACGGTTTTTCCTATACCGATTCCGAAGGAAAGACCCGGTATTATGCCATCAACGCAAGCGGTAAAGACGGATCCCTGCTACTCATTGACAAGATTATAATTAAGCAGGAGCATTAAAAGCATACAAATTCTGAATTTTTAAGTTTGTCAGGTAACATGTGCATTTTTTTGAATT
>CACYCV010000064.1 GCA_902772955.1 uncultured Ruminococcus sp. | reverse complement strand
TTTGTTTTATCGCTTAACTATTGGTATCAGTCCAGAAAGTCCTTCAGCTTTTTGCTGCGGCTGGGATGGCGCAGCTTGCGGAGGGCCTTGGCCTCAATCTGGCGGATGCGCTCACGGGTGACGTTGAAGACCTCACCTACCTCCTCCAGAGTGCGGGAACGGCCGTCCTCCAGGCCGAAGCGCAGGCGAAGAACCCGTTCCTCACGGGGCGTCAGTGTGGAAAGCACCTCGGAAAGCTGCTCCTTCAGCAGGGTGTGGGAAGCGGCATCCTGGGGAGCAGGGGCTTCGTCATCCGGAATGAAATCACCCAAATGGCTGTCCTCTTCTTCACCGATGGGGGTTTCCAGGGAAACAGGCTCCTGGGCAACCCGCATAATTTCCCGTACCTTGTCAGTGGGCATCCCAATGACCTCGGAAATTTCTTCGGCAGTTGGTTCGTGTCCGTTCTGGTGCAGCAGCTGACTGGAAACTTTTTTGACCTTGTTGATCGTCTCTACCATGTGTACCGGAATGCGGATGGTTCTGGCCTGATCCGCAATGGCTCTGGTGATGGCCTGCCGGATCCACCAGGTGGCATAGGTGGAAAATTTGAAGCCCTTGGTGTAGTCAAATTTTTCAACCGCTTTGATCAGACCTAAATTTCCCTCCTGAATGAGATCGAGAAACTGCATTCCGCGTCCTAAATAACGCTTGGCAATGCTGACTACCAGTCGCAGGTTAGCCTCAGAAAGCCGTTTTTTGGCAGCAACATCGCCGTCGGTGATCCGGATGGCCAGATCCAGCTCTTCTTCTGGTGTCAGCAAAGGGACACGGCCGATTTCCTTCAGGTAAATCTTGACAGGGTCGTCAATGGCGATGGCTTCGACAATCGGTTCTCCCTCTTCATCCTCCACCAGTGTACCGTCTTCAGCAATGTTGGTCAGGGCAACATCGTCCAGCATGATGTCGTCCAGGGTTTCAACGATTTCAACACCGTTGGTTTCCAGTGTGTCATAGAATTTTTCCAGCTGCTCCGGGTCAATGTCCATCTCACCGATGGCGTCCAGAATTTCCTTATTGGTGATCTGACCCTTGGACTTGCCAAGCTCCATCAGATCCTTGAGTACCGTCCTTTTGTCGGGCTGGGGATTTCCTACCATAACAATTCCTCCTGTTATTTCTTCTTTTCCTTCATTTTTTGAAGCTGTTCCATCAGGGTCTGATCATCGGCAGCCACAATCTGTTCGGGGGTCAGCATCTGGGATTCGTCCTCCAGAACCTGAATGTATTCCCTGGCGGCTGCCGGAGGATCCGGTTCTCTCGGATGAGAGGCCAGCATCCCGGCAATGGCGTTCATTTCCTGGTCGGAAAACACTCCGGAAATGTTCATCAATGTACAATCGGCACCCCGTCCGATACGTTCCCGGATCACTTCATACACCTTTCGGTTAAAACTGGTCATAAAACGCTCAGGGGACAGGGCAGGGCAGACAGAGGCTGCCACATCCGCATTGGTCAGCATCAGGGCAAGCAGCGCCTCTTCGGCATTGGCTGCCCGCAGATGAAAGGTCTTTTCGGTATTGATGCGGTCATCTCTGGCGGAAATCTTCCGCTGGATTTCCCGCTGCTCCTTTCTGGCATATTCCCGGTTCTGATAGCGGGAATATTTCCGTACCATCTGACGGATGGCATTTTTTTCCACATTGAGTTCTTCGGAAAGTCGGGAAATGTACACATCCTGTTCAATGGTGTTTTCTAATGTTGCCGTTAATTTAGCGGCCTCCGTCAGAAAGGCAACCCGCTGTTCGGTAATTTCGGTATTGAAGCGGGAGCGCAGCTTTCTCAGCCGGAATTCCACATCATTACCGCTGTTTTCCAGCAGTCTCCGGAACCGCGCAGGTCCCTGATCGCCGTGAGCTTTGATGAATTCGTCCGGATCCTTTCCGTCAGGCACCGTCAGAATTTTCAGCTTCAGTCCGGTGGGACGCAGAATATCAATGGCACGGGCGGTAGCCTTCTGTCCGGCTTCGTCTGCATCGTAGCACAGGACGACTTCATCACAGTAGCGCTTGATAATGGTGGCCTGTTCCTGGGTCAGAGCGGTTCCCAGGGTAGCAACGGTGTTTTCAAAGCCTGCCTGGTGCAGGGCAATGACATCCATGTAGCCTTCCACAAGAATCAGCCGTCCTTTGGCTTTGTTTTTGGCAAACTGAAGGGCAAAAAGGTTCCGGCTTTTATTGAACACCGGGGTTTCGGCGGTGTTGAGATATTTCGGCTTGATATCCGACATGATCCTTCCACCGAATCCGATGACATTACCTCTCAGGTCAATAATGGGAAACATGACCCGATCGGAAAAGCGGTCAAAGGGGTTCCCATTGCGGGAAAGAGAAGCCAAATTAGCCTGCACCATCTCGGAAGGGGAAAAGCCCTTGCTTCGCAGATGATTGACCAGTTCAAAACGGGAACCGGGAGAATAGCCCAGTCCGAAGTGAATAATGGTTTTTTCGGTCAGCCGGCGTTTCCGCAGATAGGCGAGGGCCTCTTTTCCTCCCGGCGCATAAAGCTGGCGGTGAAAAAACCTTGCCGCTTCCCGGTTGGCTTCATAAATCCGGGTTTTCAGAGCGGCCATTCCCTCATGTCGGTTGTCCTCCGGCACGGTCATTCCTGCCCTTTGTGCCAGCAGCTTGACCGCCTCCACATAATCGAGGTTTTCGATTCGTTTAATAAAGGAGATGACGTCGCCGCCGACACCGCAGCCAAAGCAATGGAAAAAACCGTTTTCCGGGGAAACGCTGAAGGACGGAGATTTTTCGTTATGGAAGGGACAAAGCCCTACCAGCCCTCGTCCTGCTTTTTTTAGTGTTACATAGGAGGAAACCACCTCTGCAATATCGCAGCGGCTTTTCAGCTCCTGTATAAATTCTTCCGGTATCGGCATAACGCACCTCCTTCTTATTCTTCCTGCAGCTATCTTGGGGTTTCACCCCAAACCCCAGCGGAGTGCCTCCGGTGCGTGACCGCACAGGACGATTCGCGTGCGCGTGACCGCGCGGGACGATTCGCGTCGCGCTCCACTCCGTTCCGCTCGTTTTTGCCGTGTCTATACTTTTTGGCCGCGGCTTCCACCCCACACGACGCTAACGCGCCGCTTTGGGGTGGTTGTGTTATGACCAACGGAACCCTCCGGTAAGTCTTTCCG
>CACYCV010000063.1 GCA_902772955.1 uncultured Ruminococcus sp. | reverse complement strand
TACCTTTGGGACTTCGGTTTGTTCGGCACCCTTATCCACCATTTAGCCTTTTATCAAGTTTCTGTTCGCAGGCTCGAAAGGTTTGCTACACCGCTTCCTCCTCTGTTTACATTACTGCAAACAGCTTGCGGTTCGCTACACTTGGCGGTAACTACCCGTGACAGGACTTTCACCTGTGAGATTAGTGTCATGCCCGACACACCCAAAAAGTCATCTCTGCCCTTTTGAGCAGAGATGACTCCTGGCATTTGTAATCATTAATGTTTTGGGGACTATCCTAACTTTCACAGGCCCGTTTTTTCCTTACGAAGCATCTATGGTATCCTCCACCAATACCACCTTCACGTCAAAGGTGTAAGCATCCGTCCGGTTACCAACGGAACGGAACAGCGTCAGAGTTACCTCATCCCCCGGTTTGAATTTTCCCAGCTCATCCAGAAATTCATAGGCAGATTTGACGGTTTTGCCATTGATGGCAATGATAATATCTTTTTCCTCCGCCTCCGTTGTAATCAGCGGACTGCCCACATCAATTTTGGTAATGACCATGCCGCAGGGCACATTTTTGCGCTTGGACTCATACAGATTGCAGGTAGTTCCTTCAATATGCAAGGTACCTCTGTCGTTGATATATCCATGCCGGATCAGCTTATTGACAATCTCCTGAACCTTATTGCTGGGAATCGCAAAGCCCATTCCTTCATAATTGGTACTGACAATCTTGGAGGTGTTCATCCCCACCACCTGACCCTTGTCATTGATCAGTGCGCCGCCGGAATTGCCCGGATTGATCGCGGCATCGGTCTGGACATAACGCACATAGCCGTTGCTGGAGAGCATTCTGTTGACAGCCGAAACGGTTCCGTGGGTCAGGGAATTGGAAAAATTGGCCCCGCCGGGACTTCCGATGGCATAAACCTCCTGGCCGACAAACAAGGAATCCGAATCCGCAAATTCCGCCGGAATCATTTCCTTCCCGTCGATTTTCAGCACAGCCAGATCCGTTTTGGGATCCACCCCGATAATCGTTCCCAGATACTGCGAACCGTCAAAGGTGGTAATCATCACCCCTGTGCTGATACTGTCATTCACCACATGACTATTGGTGGCAATGTATCCGTCAGCCGAAAGAATAATGCCGGAACCGGAACCCAGCTTATTCAGCACATAATCCGTCCCCCCCTCATAGGAGGTAATGCTGACAACAGAGGGAGCTGCTTTCCGATAGGCGCGATGCACCGCATTGTCGGAGGATTGGTTTTCTGCAGGAATCACAGAAATCTGAGGTCCTTCGGGATCGGCAGAAGCCTGGGGAGCATCCGGCAGGGACGCCTCTTCCGCATAGGAATAGGGTGCCACCGTATTATCCGGAATTTTATCGGAGGGTTTTTCATTTTTCTCAGGAGACTCCCGGTTAATCCTCGAAAAGATCAGCAGAATCACACAGGACAGCAGCACCACGCTGCCAACCCATAACAATGATTTCAGGATATACCATCCCTTATTCTTTTTGGGAATGGGAGAAAAGGGCGGAAACAAAAGACTCTCCTCCTGATCCTCCCGCTCCTCCTCATAACCGTTGGACAGCTCCCGATAGGTCATAGGTCTGGCTGACGGCAATGTCTCCTCTTCCTGCCCTATGAACGGTCGGAATCCCTGAGGGAGCTCTCCGGTTTCCTGCTGCTCTGTTTTTTTCGATTCTTCTTCCATAAAGAAGAACCTCCTTTTCTTTAAGGATAGGCATCCGGCATTTTACCGCTGCTTCTTTTGGGAGTTTTTCTTAGGAAGATAAAAATCAAACTCAGTGTAATCCCCATAAGAGCTCTTGGCAGTGATGTCACCGCCATGCAGACGGATAATACCCCTGACCAGATAAAGCCCCAATCCAAGACCCTTTTTGTCCTTGCTGCGGGACTTATCCGTCTTGTAAAACCGTTGAAAAATAAATTCTATTTCAGAAGATTTGATACCCAGGCCGCTGTTTTTGATGACAAAATCAAACTGCTCCAGGCTTTCGATGATATTGAATTCAATAAAGCCGCCTTCATTGGTAAATTTCACGGCATTTTCCACCAGATTGTACACCACCTGGTGTAAGAGATCCTTGTCGCCATAGACAATTTTCGGGTCAATCATATCCAGCCCTCGGATCTCAATCTTCTTCCGGTCGATTTCCTGTTCAAAGGTCAGAATGACGTTGACCAGAACCTCTAAAAGATCAAATTTCTGATAGTTCAGCTTCAGCTCGCCGCTGTCAATCCTGGACAGATCCAGCATGGAACGGACCAGTCTAGACAGGCGCTTGATTTCATCCGATACAATATGAAGATAATAATCCTGCTTTTCCTTGGGAATCGTTCCGTCCAGGATACCGTCAATAAAGCCCGCAATGGTGGTCATAGGCGTTTTCAGCTCATGAGACACGTTGGCCACAAAGCTCTTCCTGGTAGTTTCCGAGGCAGACAAAGATTCCGCCATATTGTTGAAGGCAGTTGCCAGCTCCTTGATTTCATCATTACCGGTAGCACTGACCCTGACGCTGAAATCTCCCATAGCAAATTGTTTGGCTGCTGAGGACATCTGTTTCAGCGGCTTCACCATATTATAGGAAAAGACGCCAATCGCCAGAATCGACATCGAAAGAGTCGCAATGGCTGCCAGAACAAAAATCTGCATAACCATGTTCATGAATCTGTCAATGTCCTTGGTCTTGGTGGAAATAATCACCGCACCAACGGAATAATCTCCGCTGGGAGACATAATCGTCCGGGTGGAAATATAATGATCACTGTCATAAAGACCATCCAGGTTCCCCTTCAGAAACGTGCTGCTTTGCAGAACCGCCCGTTTGACCGTGTCTGTCCGGATCATTGTTCCGGGACGCATCCGGTCGTTTTCAGGCACAGCTGCCACGATACGGCAGTTTTTATCCACTATAATAACCTCTGCATCCATATCATCGGCATAAATGTGCAAAAACTCATTAATGTATGACGCATAGCGGTTGTCATTCCACTGGAATTCATCAATTTCGGGAATATTGTTGTAATTTCCCCGAAGATTGCGGCTGATATACTGGGCAATACTGCTGGCACGGGTTGTCAGCGCGGTATGCTTTTCATTATACCAGTAGCTGGATATCGTCAGTGTCAGAATGACCCCCAGCAGCAAAAAGCTGATGAAGACAATCAGCACACTTACATTCATATATTTCAGAAACAGAGATTTTCCGGAAAAAAAATTAAGCTTTCGTTTCAAATTTATAACCTACTCCCCATACTGTCTTGAGAGCCCATTTATCCGATACGCCCTCCAGCTTTTCTCTGAGTCGTTTGATATGTACATCCACCGTACGGGAATCGCCGTAATAGTCAAATCCCCATACCTCATCCAGCAGCTGATCTCTGGTAAATACCCGGTTCGGATTGCTGGCCAGATGAAAAATCAGTTCCATTTCCTTAGGAGGGGTGTCGATTTGTTCTCCTTTGACCCGCAGCTCGTAGTTCGTCAGATTGATAACCAGACCATCATAACGAACCTCCTTTTTGCTGCTCTCTGATGTCTCGGCGGCAGAGGAACCGCCGCCGACTCTCCGCAGTACCGCCTTGATACGCGCCACAATTTCCTTTGTCTCAAAGGGCTTGACCACATAATCGTCCGCCCCCAGCTCCAGGCCAAGTACCTTATCAAACACTTCCCCCTTGGCCGTCAGCATAATGATCGGACACTGGGATGTCTTTCGGATTTCACGACACACCTGCCAGCCGTCCAGCACCGGCAGCATGATATCCAGCATGACCAGGTCCGGCTTTTCCGTGCGGAATTTTGTCACAGCCTGTCCACCGTCATTTGCAATAATAACCTCATATCCGTCCTTTTCAATATACAGCCGGAGCAGCTCACAGATATTAATATCATCATCCACTACCAAAATCTTTCCCATGCTCATTGCTTGTCACCTTTCTTTTATCCCGTCAGTCATTCTCTGTACCTACAGTACGCACCGGACCTTTGGGATGACCCGACCGGATACTACAATTCTATTATTCGATTATAACATATTTTCCTCGTCCATGTCTATGTTTTTTTGCGTAATAGAATGGAAATATTGGGACTCTGTCCCAAACCCTGCCGGGGGAAACCTTTTTTAAAAAAAAGGTTTCCCCCGGACTCCTTTCCAAAAAACTTGTGTTTTTTGAATCAAAGTGCTTTCCATAGATATCATTTTTCCTTGTTGATTTTCCCTCCAACGAAGGGGTGCAGGGGGCGACCAGGAAGCCCCCTGCCTACATCGGACGGCGCTAACAACCAACGTTCTGTATAACCCGGCTCCCTCTCTGAGGGGGCTGTCGGCAAAGCCGACTGGGGGAGCGGGAAAGCAGGAACTTCACTAAACGATAAAGCGGGATGTGAAACGAATTTGTCAAATTGCCTGCGGCGGGTAACACCGCTGGACAATTCGCGACAGCGCTCCACTCCGTTCCGCTCGTTCTCCCCGTGACTAAACATTCGGGCCACGGCTTCCGCTCCTCACGCTCCTGACGGAGCGCTCTGGAGTGGTTTTCTTTTGTCCGGCGAAACGCTTCGCTAAGCCTCTTCTGACAAGGGGAGGTGGCACGTCGTAAGCCGTGACGGAGGGGTTCATAAGACAACACACGCCACTTAACAAGAAAACCGGATGTAAAACATATTCGTCAAATTGCCCGCGGGGCACCCCGCCCGGAAATGTTTTCGCCAACTCCCCACACCCTTACTTGATTTCCTGACGGCGCATCAGCAGCCAGCCTGCCAGGGAACACAGCACAGAAGTCACCACAGCCACCGAAAAAGGAATGTACCATTCCCCGGACAAGCATAGCTCCTTGTTTTGTGCGATGGTATCAAACAAAAAGAATCTGGAAACCTTGTCAAAGCTGCGGTTTCCCATGTAAATCACTTTCATCAGCGACAGCAGCAGCAACGGCAGAAGCATCGAAGCGGCAACGGCATAGCCTGTTTTCTTTGTCAGCACAGCAATCATCGTATAGAACGCCGCTGCAGCAAGATACAGCAGAAAATATCCTGCCAGAATCAACAGAATCTCTCCTGCGTTCACATTGGAGCTGAAGCCGAACAAAATACTGCCGCTGATCAGGCCTCCCACCACATAGCACAGCACCGTCAGCATGGTAATCATTACCGATATCAGCAGCCTGGACACATAGATACTGCTGCGTGAAAAACCTCTGGCGATGGGATGCCTGATGGTGCCGGAGGAATAATCGGAAGCAACAAAAATGCTGATGACGATGCCCACCAGATACAGCACGTTCATATCGCATAAGGAGATGTTGATATAGTCCCAGAGATTATTTTCCGGCAGCGTATTAATGGCATCCCAGGCAAGGCTCCCGGCAGCACCCATATCATTGATCTGCTTGGTAATTTCTTCATTAATATTCTGACGAAGAGACTGCCACGCCGCATAATACAGCAGGGCCATCAAAGCACCCAGCACAAAGGACAGAATCAATGTCACCCAGAAGTATCTGCTTTTAAACGCTTTCATTCTTTCGGACTTCAACAGGGTACGCATCATCACTCCTCCTCCATTTTCCGAATAAAAAATTCTTCCGCACTGTTATCGTCACTGCTGATTCCCTTGACAGACACTCCCTCACGAAACAGCTCATTGGTCAGCGCACCGATGTCTTCTATCGGCGTCCGGATTACCACGGTACCCTTTTCCAGGCTGATCTCCTCCGAATGCAGGAACCGTCTGGCAATTTCCAAGGCCTTTTCCGGCTGATTTGTCTGCAGCAGGGTGGCCGCCACACAGATTTGCCGCAGCTCCTCTGCCGTAATTTCCTCCACCAGCCGTCCACCGGAAATAATGCCATACCTGGTCGCAATTTTTTCCAGCTCCCCCAGAATATGGCTGGAGATAAAAATGGTTTTGCCCTCGTTTTTCAGCCGCAGCAGCAGCTCCCGGATTTCTACAATTCCCTTGGGATCCAGTCCGTTGATCGGCTCGTCCAGAATCAGAAAATCCGGTTCTCCCAGCAGTGCCATGGCAATGCCCAGGCGCTGCTTCATTCCAAGAGAGAAATCTCTGGCTTTTTTCTTCCCCGTATCGGGCAGCCCCACCGTTTCCAGAAGAGCATCCACCTTGCTTTTATCGGTCCCCAGCAGCGTACTGAACAGCAGCAGATTATCTCTCGCCGTCATATTCTTGTACAGCGACGGTCCTTCCACCAGACTGCCGGTACGCCTTCTGGCAGCACTGAGCTCCGTCCCGTCAAACATGGTGAAGCTCCCTCCGTCAATTCCGGTCAGCCCCAGAATCATCCGGATGAGCGTCGTTTTTCCGGCGCCGTTTTTTCCTACAAAGCCGTAAATATCTCCCTGCCTGACGGTCAGGGAAACATCATTGACCACCTTTGTCTCACCGTAGATTTTGGTCAGGCCCTCTGTTTTCAGGATCACATCCATGGGTATTCATCCTTTCCTTCCGATAATAAAACCGTTCTCTCCGCAAACCGCCGACAACAATCCTTCCCCCACCTTCACCAAAGCCGGAGAAAATTATTCCGTCAGTCGTCCCGCTCTTCTATTTCCAAAATAATACGGGCATTTTTGAGATACATGACCGTAAACACCTCACCCCGCCCTGCGGCCTCGTGCATCCTCACAAAATCATCCAGACTCTGGGCTTTGCCGAAAATATACCCATCTTCCAGACGGATCTTATAATTCACCGTCATCTGATAATAGCCGCTCTCTATCTCCAGCACCGGCACCAATTCTACCGTTTCATAGGCGCGGTTATCAATATCCTCCAAGGCAACCGACCGCAGCCGCAGGGGAAATCCCCGGATTTTCTTCTTCGCCGTTTCTCGTGTCATTGGAATCCCCTTTCACATTATACAGAATGTAGATTTCAAATCATTAGTATACTATTTGTATGATAATACAGTTTGTATTATATACATTTTGTATTTTTTCTTGCTCCGGCTGCCGCAAAGCGTCCTGTTTCCATCGTCCCTATGTCCGGAAGGCTTCCAAAAGGGCATTTTTCCTCTCCGGGGAAACACGGTAGGAATCACAGACCTTCCGAAGAAGCCGCTGAAGAGTCGACGGATCCGGCCGTTGGGAAAGAATCGCCGGCAGCGTCTGTTCCGGGAATTTGATATAGCATTCCGCCAGGGCCCAGGCCACTCCCATAGAAGCATAATACTCCCGGGTACCAATCCGCAGCAAAGCGCAAAGGGTTCTGTCCATCCATTCCTCACAGACAAAATAATCCAGCAGCATCACTGCCGCAAAACGCTGTTCAAACTCCTGATCGGAAAGAACATAGGGCTGCAAAAAATCCCATATTCTTTCCCGCTGCCTGGCTGCGGGCTTCAGTGAGGAAACAAAGCTGTCACACACCGCCCAATTATCTATCCGGGGAACAAAATCCCGGATGATATCCAGCCATTCCTCTGCCGGCAGCCGAAGTTTTCCGATAACCAGACCGCGCAGCAGCGTTTCCTCATAATATTCATCCGTTCCCTCCAGAGCAAAGACCCCCTCCGACTTCGCGATTTGCGAAGCCAGCGCCCGCAGGATCGGCATCCGAATCCCAAGAACATTCCGGATATCGGGAACCAGCTTCTGAGAAAAAGTACCATAGTCCGGTTCCCTGAGTTCCTCTAATTGCTGTCGTATTTCTTTTTTCATGCCGTCTCCCTCAGTCGTTCTCCAATGATAATACAAATTGTATATTTATGTTTCCTGATATACAATTTGTATTTATCGTTAGGTTCTTTTCTTTTTGTACTGTATAATACTAATAGTATATTTTACAAAATGTATTATTTCGTGGTTTTTTCCGCCTCATATTGCCGGATAATCTGCAGAAAAGCCTCTCCAAAGCGCCGGCACTTGCTTTCGCCCATGCCGTTGATCCGAAGCAACCCGGTAAATTGCCGTGGCTTCTCCGCTGCCAGCTGGCAAAGACCCAGATCGCTGAGAATCACATACTCCGGCACCCCCTGACGGCGGGCTTCCTGTCGGCGGAACTGTTTCAGCCGTTCCAGCAGTGCTTCCTCCACCATGTTTTTGTCCTGCGGCTCCCTGTTCTGAGGTGCCCTGTACCGCATCAGACTGTCGCCGTTGCACACGCTGCAGTTGTGACAGGATCCGTAATAAGACTCGCCAAAATAGGTCAGGATTTTTTTACGCAGACAAACCGTTTGAGAAGAGGCGTATCCTGCCATCATCTGCAGTCGGTTCAGTGCCGCTTCCCGGTACTTTTTATCCTCCTCCGACAAATCGCTGATCCCTTCATAAGTTTTCAGGATCATGTCACGACAAACATTGACATCCTTTCTGCAGTAGAGCAGAATACAATCCGCCGGTGCTCCGTCACGGCCGGCCCGTCCTGCCTGCTGATAATATTCCTCCAGATTCTGTGCAAGATGATAATGAATGACAAACCGCACATCCGGTTTATCAATGCCCATACCGAAAGCATTGGTCGCCACCATAATCCTGGCCCGGTCATTCAGAAAGGCCTCCTGGTTGCGTTTCCTGTCCTCATCCTGCATTCCTCCATGGTAGGAAAGGGCAGAATAGCCGTATTTTTGCAGACAATCCGCTACAGTCTCTACTGCCCTGCGGGAGGTACAGTAAATGATTCCGGACTGTTCCCTGTGCTGGTTCAGATATCCCAGCAAAAATTCCAACTTCTGCGGAGCGATGAGCACCCCGAAATACAGGTTTTCCCGGTCAAAGCCGGTGGTCATAGAATAAGGCTTCCGCAGCCGCAGCCATCGGACGATATCCTCCCGCACCCTTTGTGTGGCAGTTGCCGTAAAAGCAGCCACCACCGGACGACGGGGCAGGGTTTGAATAAAGTCAGCAATCCGCAGATAGCTGGGTCTGAAATCGTGTCCCCACTGTGAAATACAATGAGACTCATCCACCACCAGCAATGAAATATCGGCACCACGGGCAAAGTCAAGAAATTCCTCTGACTCCAGCCGTTCTGGTGCCACATAAATCAGTTTATACATTCCCTTGGCAGCATTCCGGAGTGCCAGACGAATCTGTCCCGGGGTCAGCGTACTGTTGAGATAAGCGGCCCGTACCCCTATGGTCAGCAAAGCCCGCACCTGATCCTGCATCAAAGAAATCAGCGGGGAGATAATCAGCGTGATTCCCGGAAAGGCAAGCGCCGGAAGCTGATAACAGAGGGATTTGCCTGCACCGGTAGGCATTACCACAGACACATCCCTTCCGGACAGGATCCGGCGAATCACCTCCTCCTGTCCTTTGCGAAAGGAGTCGTATCCGTAATACTGCTTGAGCAGTTTCTGAATATCCTCCATCCTTAACCGTTCCTTTCCGGTTCCTGCAGAGGCCTGGGCAGGAAGTGATAATCCTCCGGACGCAGCTTTCTGCTCAATACCGACAGATCACCGTCAACGGCCAGCCGTTCCTTCTGTGGTTTACTCAATGTTTTGATATGGTATTCCAGACGCGAAGCTGCCCCGCGGTTTTCACTCCGAAACGCAGCCAGCATTCCGCAGGCTTCATGGGTGCGGGTATAGCCTGCCGCCTTTCTCCCCCGTCCGGTATGCTCCTCCCAACGGCGCGCCAGATCCGTAGTGATCCCGGTATAGATAGAATCGTCCCTGCATCGCAGCATATAAGTATAATACATAGCACTGTTCCTCAAGACTTTTGCTGATGCTGCATTGCCTCGTGATCGGCTCTGACTGCACGATACAGCTCTGTACTGCTCCAGTGGATATTGGTTTTCGTCACCACTGCTTTCAGGGCAATTCTGCCCACACCGTTTTTCCGCAGCATTTTCAGAAAAATATCCAGATCGGCACTGTTAAAGCCGTACATGACCAGCATTTCTTCGTCAAAGGTTTCTGCTGCCGCTGCCTCTGTCCGTTGAAAGCCCTCTGCTTCCACCAAGGCACCGATGGGCTGGGCATAGTCCTCCGGAGGAACCTCTCTGGCAAGTACCCGCAAGGGAAGCAAAGAACGTCTGATTCCCTGCAGTCTGTCCTGGCTGAAATGATACAGCAACACCATTTTCTTCATCCGTCATCACCTGTTATCAATCGGTGTCCAGTTTCAATACCGCCATAAAGGCCTCCTGGGGCACCTCTACGGTTCCTAACTGGCGCATCCGCTTTTTACCTTCCTTTTGTTTTTCCAGCAGCTTTTTCTTTCGGGTAATATCACCACCGTAGCACTTAGCCAGTACGTCCTTCCGCATTGCCTTGACCGTTTCACGGGCAATAATTTTTCCGCCGATACACGCCTGAATCGGCACCTCAAACAGCTGGCGCGGTATCTTCTCCTTCAGTTTTTCCGCCATTTTTCTGGCGCGGCTATAGGCTTTATCCGCATGGATAATAAAGGAAAGGGCATCCACCACATCACCGTTCAGCATAATATCCAGCTTCACCAGCTTAGATTCCTCATAGCCGGAAACCTCATAGTCAAAGGAGGCATAGCCTCTGGTTCTGGATTTAAGGGTATCAAAAAAGTCGTAGACAATTTCTGCCAGGGGCAGCACATAATGAATATCCACTCTGTCAGCATCAATATAGGTCATTCCTTTAAATACGCCGCGTCTGTCCTGACAAAGCTCCATGATATTGCCTACATATTCAGACGGAGAATAAATATGCGCATCCGTCACCGGTTCTTCCGCCTTGACAATCTGTCCGGGATCCGGATAGTTGGTTGGGTTGTCAATCATTTCTACCGTTCCGTCCGCCTTGGTAATCCGGAAAATAACACTGGGAGCGGTGGTGATCAGATCCAGATTATATTCCCGTTCCAGGCGTTCCTGGATGATTTCCATGTGCAGCAGTCCCAGAAAACCACAGCGAAAGCCAAAGCCCAGGGCAACAGACGTTTCCGGTTCAAAGGACAGCGCGGCATCATTCAGCTCCAGCTTTTCAAGAGCTTCCCGAAGATCAGGATATTTGGCACCGTCCGCAGGATAAATACCGCAGAACACCATCGGCTGAACCGCTCGGTAGCCCGGAAGGGGTTCGGCGGCAGGATTGGCACTAAGGGTAACGGTATCACCCACACGGGCATCGCTGACGGTTTTGATGGAGGCCGCGATATAGCCAACCTCTCCGGCATAAAGTGCCCTGGCAGGTTCCAGGCTGGTGGCACGCATAAAACCGCACTCCACTACCGTAAATTCCTTGCCGGTTGCCATGAGCCGGATGGTATCTCCCGCATGAAGAGAGCCTTCTTTGACACGGACATAGATAATAACACCCTTATAGCTGTCATAATAGGAGTCAAAAATCAAGGCCTGCAGCGGTTTTTCATCATCTCCCGCAGGCGGCGGTATCAACTGGACAATCTGTTCCATCACATCATGGATATTAATCCCCACCTTAGCGGAAATACAGGGGGCATCCTCCGCCGGAAGTCCGATGACATCCTCGATTTCCTTTTTGACCCGCTCCGGATCCGCACTGGGAAGGTCAATTTTATTGATAACCGGAACAATTTCCAGTCCTGCATCCAGAGCGAGATAGGTATTGGCCAATGTCTGGGCCTCAATTCCCTGAGAAGCATCCACCACCAGCACGGCCCCCTCACAGGCAGCCAAAGAACGGGAAACCTCATAGTTAAAGTCCACATGGCCGGGAGTATCAATCAGGTTAAAGATATACTCCTGCCCGTCATCGGCATGATAGACCAGGGTAACGGCATGTGCCTTGATGGTAATTCCTCTTTCCCGTTCCAGATCCATGTTATCCAGAAGCTGATCCTCCATATCCCGGACTGCCACCGACTGAGTCTGCTCCAGAATTCTGTCTGCCAATGTGGATTTACCGTGATCGATATGGGCAATAATACTGAAATTTCTGATTCTCGATTTTTCCGATGCCATTTTCATCACCTGCTTCAATTACTGTTCCCTATTATACCATATCCCCCTTCCCTTGTAAATCCATAACTTCCATTCGGGTGACCCCGCTGGACGTGTTCGCGGTGCGTGACCGCACAGGACGTGTTCGCGCCTTGCTCCACTCCGTTCCGCTTGATTTCGCC
>CACYCV010000062.1 GCA_902772955.1 uncultured Ruminococcus sp. | reverse complement strand
GGGGAATAACCCTTTTTTTCAAAAAAGGGTTTTCCCCGGCAGGGTTTGGGACAGAGTCCCAATATTCCGGAGAGGAAAGTTGATTTCAGTGGAATTTTCCGGCACGAATTGACAAACCGCGGAGGAATCACTATAATGTATACCATCCACCATATAAAGCGAGGAAAAGCCATGAAATACTGCACCAAATGCAAAAAAATAGAAAACGACCTGCAGCGGGCGAATTGCCGTTTCTGCGGAAAAGCACTGATTGACAACCCAAGCCACTATTCTCCTGTTCATATTGTTACCGCCAATGGCTTTGAACTGGAACGCATCAAGGCTGCTCTGACAGAAGCGGACATTCCCTTTACCGTTCAGCAGACAAAGGACGATACCGGACTGCAGATTCTGAATGCAGCGCCGATGGAAAATTGTCAGGTTTTTGTTCCCCTGGCCTATTATACAGACAGCACCTCTCTGCTGATCGGAATCGGCGCCCTGAGAGAAGCGGAAGAGCTGGACGAGGAGGAAGAAAAGCGCCTGCAGGAGGAGCGGAAAAAGACAGAGGAGGAATTATCTCCTCAGAAGCGCTTCTGGGTCAGGCTTCTGTCTGTCATTGCCTTTATCGGTCTGGTTGCTGCTGTAGTTTTCCTGGCCGATCTGATAGGAAAGCTCATCAATCCGAATTTCCATTGATTTTGTTGTTCTTCTGTTTCAAGCGTTTTGGGAAACAATACAAGACCCGCAGGTTTCTTGCGTCTGACAAGAGCCTGCGGGTTTTTGTGTCAGAATTGTGGGTTCAGAGGGGGCGGAGCGTTTTCTGGTCAAAAAATTGCTCAAGGGAAAAGCAAACAAATGCACTCCGCCTCAAGACTCATAACTTTGCTTGAAAGGACTGGCAGTCGGTGCTTTGTTTCTGGGAAGGACTGCTTTCATGAGTGCCCACATGGATTTTGTCCAGCGAACAGTAATCGCAGTTGACACAGTGGTGCAGACATTGCTCTACGGAGCATTGGATGCTTCTGTTGATATTTTCCATAAGAAATCTCCTTTCTTCCGCCTTGGCGGTATTCTTAGTATCCCTCATGGAAAGAAGATTATGCAGAAAGAATGCACCGGGCAATCTCCTGCGGACTGTTCACAAATTTCGCCCCGGGACAAAAAGCTTCCATCTCCTGCCTGGTGCCGTAACCGTACAGACAGCCAATGAAATCGATCCCTGTCTGAGCGGCTCCCTCAGCATCATATTTGGTATCCCCTACCATTACCACAGCGCTGTTTTTCTCCGCTCCTAATTGCTCCAGCGCATAGGAAATCACCTTGGCTTTGGTGCGCCGGACTGTGTCTGCCGTGGCACCGCCGACAAAATCAAAATACGGTTCCAGATCCAGCATTTTCATGATTTTCCGGGCAAATGGCTCATATTTGGTGGTGGCTGCCCCTATCATCATGCCTGCCGCTTTCAGACACAACAGCATCTGGGGGATTCCCGCATAGACGCGCTGTTGGTATATGCCGCTTTCTAAAAAATGCCTTTTATATATCAGTACACCGGCATCCGCTTCCTCCGGACTGAAACCGCAGCGCCGCAGACTGTCCGCCATGGGAGGACCGATAAAGGTGCCAAGAGTCGCTTCATCCGGCAGGGGACGTCCGGTCTCTTCAAAGATTTTCCGGACACAGTACAGGATTCCTTCGCCGGATTCACTCAGGGTTCCGTCCAGGTCAAACAGGGCAATGTCATATCGTTTCATTTTTTTCATTCCTTCATAGTCAGGGAAATTCTTCCTTTTTCCGCATCTACCGACAATACCTTCACCGTAACGATATCGCCTACCTTCAGTACATCGGAGGGATGACGGATGCGCTTCCGGCTGATCTGGGAGATATGTACCAATCCGTCCTGGTGGACACCGATGTCTACAAAGGCGCCGAAGTCGATAACGTTTCTCACGGTTCCCTTCAGTTCCAGACCGGGCTTCAGATCCTTGATATCCAGCACATCCGTCCGCAGCAATGGCGGCGGCAGCTCATCACGGGGATCCCGTCCCGGCTTGGTCAGCTCTCCGATCATGTCCAGCAGCGTAGGTACACCGGTACCGATTTTTTCGGCCGCCTCCGCAAGACCGATGGCTTCCGCTTTCTGTTTCAGTCCCTCCAGACCGCCGCTGCGGATATCCTCCAGGGTGTATCCGCACAGGGTCAGCAGTTTGCCCGCCGCTTCATAGGATTCCGGGTGTACCGCCGTATGATCCAGCGGATTCCTGCTTTCCGGAACACGCAGAAAACCCGCGCACTGTTCAAATGCCTTTGGTCCCAGCTTCGGAACCTTTTTCAATTCACTGCGGGAGGTAAAAGCACCGTTTTCCTCCCGATAGGCCACAATATTTTTAGAAACCGCCGCACTGACACCGGAAACCCGGGACAAAAGAGCGGGAGATGCCGTATTCAGATCGGCACCCACGGTATTGACACAGTCCTCTACCACTCCGTCCAGCGCTTCGCTCAGACGCTTCTGGGGCATATCGTGCTGATACTGTCCCACACCAATGGCCTTTGGCTCAATTTTAACCAACTCTGCCAAGGGATCCTGCAGCCGTCTGGCAATGGAAACCGCACTTCGCAGCGTCAGATCCAGCTCCGGCATTTCCGCCGCTGCCAGCTTGGAAGCGGAATATACCGAGGCTCCCGCTTCACTGACTACCATATAGGAAACCTTCTCCTCCAGCTCACCGATACATTCCACCGTGAACAGCTCTGTTTCCTTGGATGCCGTTCCGTTGCCGATGGCAATGCACCCGGCCTGATAGCGGCGGATCAGCTGCTTGAGGGTCTGCTTGGATTTTTCCTTCTGAGCAGCGCCATGGGTAGGATAAATCACAGCGGTATCCAGCACCCGTCCGGTAGGGTCTACTACCGCCACCTTACAGCCTGTCCGATAGCCCGGATCCAGACCGATGGTGGTAAATCCCTTGACCGGCGGCTGCATCAGAAGCTGCCGCAGATTGACGGCAAACAGCTTGATTGCCTGTTCATCCGCCGCTTCCGTCAGCTCCGAACGGATCTCCCTCTCCACCGACGGGAATATCAGACGGGAATAGGCATCCTCACAGGCTGCTTTCACCAGCTGCCCACACGCATTGTCGGATTTTACCAGCAGCCGCTCAATGATCGTGAGACATTTCTGGGGATCAATTTCAATGCCAACCTTCAGGAAACCCTCCCGTTCCCCCCGATCCATTGCCAGAATACGATGTCCCGCCGCGTTTTTCACCGGCTCCGACGCATCATAATAGGCACTGTAGACGCTGTCCGTCTGAGGATCCGACGCTTTGGAACGCAGGGAAGCATTCAGCCGGATGATATTTTTCAGGCGCTTCCGGATCTCCGCATTGTCCGAAACCATCTCGGCAATAATATCCATGGCCCCCTGCAGCGCTTCCTGACGGTCGGCAACGCCCTTTTCTTCACTGATATAGTCGTCCGCTGCCGTTTCCGGATCCAGCTCTGTCTGGGCAAAGACAGCATCTGCCAATCCCTGCAGTCCCTTTTCTTTGGCAACCGAAGCCCTGGTTTTCCGTTTGGGCTTATAGGGACGATAGATGTCCTCAATTTCTGACAGGACGGCGGCACGTTCCAGCGCTGTCCGGATCTCGTCCGTCATCTGACCCAGTTCTTCAATCAGATGGCTGACCTCCTCCCGCCGTTTATCCAGATTCCGAAGATAGGTCAGACGTTCGCTGATCTCACGGATGGTCTGGTCGTCCAGTGTACCGTGCATTTCCTTCCGGTACCGGGCAATAAAGGGAATCGTATTGCCTTCATCCAACAAGGCGATGATGTTGGCGGCATATTCCTCCTTGATCTTGAATTCCTCTGCAATTTGTGTCGAATGGTTCATGTGTCTGCTCCTTTTTTGGGGAAATGTCCGGCCGATTTCCGAAACACTTCCGAATTTCCTCTTTCTTTTTTGGACTAAAAACAGGGCTCAGGCTTGCTGTCCCAGCTTTTCCTTCCTCTCCCATTTCAGGAAGGAAGGCGTAAAATCTCCCCTGATCCGGAGAATGATGATGACCGTCACGGTCAGAAGCATACCGATCAGAGAGATAATAGCGATTCCCACCAGCACACCCCGTCTGGCGGTATTTCCTTTATTGGCAGGCGGATCTGTGGGAGGACGGACAACGGCTGCTGCCGCAATGCTTTGTTCCTCGAAACGACTTTCCTCCGAGGTCTGCCGGGAAGCCTCTTCCGTATGGAAAGACTGTTCCTCCGTGATTACCTCCGGCACCACATAACCCAACCGTTCCGAAGGGATGACGGTGTAAAGATCCGCCATCCAGGCAAGGGGATCCCGTCTGGGGGCATCAGGAATTTTCCTGATCTCCTCGTGTCGGGAGGATTCCTCATGGGAGCTTTCCGAGGAAGTTTCTGCAGGACGGCTTGTTTCCTGCCTCCGGGAAGTTTCCGAACTGCTGCTCTCGTCCACGCTGGTGTCGCTGCTCTCCTCCACGCTGGTGTCGCTGCTCTCCTCCACGCTGGTGTCGCTGCTTTCTTCCACGCTGGTGTCGCTGCTTTCCTCCACGCTGGTGTCGCTGCTTTCCTCCACGCTGGT
>CACYCV010000061.1 GCA_902772955.1 uncultured Ruminococcus sp. | reverse complement strand
TTCATATTTAAGGGGAGGCTTTGCAAAGCGTTCTTCCGGTCAAAAAAGAACCGCTCCAGAGCGCTCCGTAAGGAGCGTGAGGAGCGGAAGCCGCGGCTAATTAAGTTGAGACACGGCAAAATCAAGCGGAACGGAGTGGAGCAAGGCGCGAACACGTCCAGTGGGGTCACCCGTGAAGCGAACACGTCTTGATTTCTGGACGGAATTAGGGTAGAATAGAGACAATGCGGCTGTGTGCGGCTGCAAATAATGAAAAAGAGGTTGATAACATGGCACAGAACCCTATCGTTACCATCACCATGGAAGACGGCAGTATCATGAAGGCAGAGCTTTATCCCGAAATTGCTCCCAATACGGTCAATAATTTCATCAGCCTGATTCAGGCAGGCTATTATAACGGCCTGACCTTTCATAGAGTCATCTATCATTTCATGCTGCAGGGTGGCTGCCCCAACGGTACCGGCACCGGCGGGCCCGGCTATCATATCAAGGGGGAATTTTCTCAGAACGGCTTCAAAAATGACCTGAAGCATACTCCCGGCGTGCTTTCTATGGCTCGCGCCATGAATCCTGACTCCGCCGGCTCTCAGTTCTTTATCATGCACGAGACTTCTCCCCATCTGGACGGCGCTTATGCCGCCTTCGGCAAGGTCATCGAGGGCATGAATGTTGTTAACGAAATTGCCGGGTGTGATACCGACTTCAACGATAAGCCCCTGGATCCTCAGGTGATGAAATCCGTCACTGTGGAAACCTTCGGTGTGGATTACCCCGCTCCTGAAAAAATCTGACAATTTCCCATCAAAAGCTCTTCTCCCTCTTCTCTCCCGGAGAACGGGCTTTTTCTTATTCCCCTGCTTTGCGAAACGATCATTTTCTTCCTTTGATAATTCAATCAGCACAAGTCGGCAGAGAAGCGAACATGTCAGGCTTATGCAGGGGGCTTTCCGATCGCCCCCTGCACCCCTTCGGGGTCAATTCTATAGGGAAATTCATATCTACGGAAAGACTTACCGGAGGGTTCCGTTGGTCAAAAAAGAACCACCCCAAAGCGGCGCGTTAGCGCCGTGTGGGGTGGAAGTCGCGGCAGTAAAGCTGGACACGGCAAAATCAAGCGGAACGGAGTGGAGCGCTGCCGCGAATCGACAGCGGAGGCACTCCGCCCGCTCCAGAGCGCTCCGTAAGGAGCGTGAGGAGCGGTTGCCGCGGCCAATCAGCTTGAGACACAGCGAAACCGAGCGGAACGGAGTGGAGCGCGCCGCGAATCGTCCAGCGCGGTCACGCGCCGCGAATCGTCCTGTGCGGTCATACACTGGTCAAAAGTAGAAAAAAAGAAACATACAGAAAGGAAGTGCTTCCATGACGGAATTAACCACCCTCTGCTATCTGGAACAGAACGGCTGCTATCTGATGATGCACCGTACCAAAAAAATGAATGATCCCAATCATGACCTGTGGCTCGGTCTTGGCGGTCACTTTGAAGAAGGCGAAAGCCCTGAAGAATGTATGATCCGGGAGGTTCGGGAGGAAAGCGGACTGATCGTTTCCGAACCGAAGCTGCGAGGCATGGTCACCTTTTCTGACGGAGACTGGCATGAGCTGATGTTCCTGTTTTCGGCAACAGACTTTCACGGAGAACTGCTTCCCTGCAATGAAGGTGATTTGCTATGGGTTGAAAAACAGCGGGTCCTCCATCAATTGCCCATCTGGGAGGGGGACCGCATCTTTCTGTCCCTAATGGAACAGGATAAACCCTTTTTTTCCCTCAAGCTGACCTACTCCCATCGCCGTCTGCAGGAGGTCCTGCTCAACGGCAAGCCCTTTACGGATAGGAACCTCTGGGATCCCGGAACAGAAACGCCTCCGGCGCGTAAAGAGTAAATCCTGCAAACAAGGCCAAGATGCCCAGAAGTATCATCACGGCGGCACTGTCCTTGCCGGAGTCGCTATCCTTTCCCCGACGGATTCTGTTATAGCGTACCAGAAACGCAACCCCTGCCGACAGAAAATAAATCAGAATATCCAGTGCCGGCACGTCTCTCCCGATCCACGCTTCGTATCCGTAAAACAGCAACGGTATCAGCAATAATCCGCACAGCACACCGACGGTTCCCGAAAACAGGAAGCCGTCGGTTTTTTTTCCGTAAAGGGCATATTCCACTCCCAATACCAGAAGATATGGAATAAACAACAGCTTGAGGTGCTCCCATACACTTTCGTTTACCGGCGTCAGCAAACCAATCAGCGGATTGTTTCCCGACCAGGCATACAGGAAATGATTGACAATTCCCATTCCGCACACGGTCAGATATCCTATCAAACTTCCCCAAAGCAGCTTCTTCTGCGGCATGACGGATTCACCACCCGGGTCAGTATATGTCAGACTTCGCCCTTTTATCCCTTCCCCCTGAGAAACATATTTTTCCGGGTGTAATCCCCTCATACTACGATTCAATAATACCTCTAAGAAATCAGATGGCTTCAAGTCTCGTCTGCCAGCTCGGTCGGTGCTTCCGCCCTCATCACCGGTTTAATCGTTTCGTGAAGTCCTTGCTTTCCCATCGTGTAGAATGTTGGATGTTAGCGAAGCGAACACGTTCGGTGTACGCAGGGGGCTTTCCGGGCGGGGGTGCCCCCGCAGGCAACTTGACGAATGAATATCACATCCGGTTTTATTGTTCAGTGAAGCA
>CACYCV010000060.1 GCA_902772955.1 uncultured Ruminococcus sp. | reverse complement strand
CTTCATCGCTTGATAAGGAAATTGATGTTTACGGCGGAAACAAGGACGCAGCACGCAAGGTCGGTCAGCTCATCGCGAAGAGAGCTGCTGACAAAGGCATTACCGATGTCGTATTTGACAGAGGTGGCTACATTTTCCACGGCCGTGTCAAGGAACTGGCCGAAGGCGCTCGTGAGGGCGGCCTCAAGTTCTAAGTAAGGAGGAGACAACTTTGGCTATTATTGACGGATCTACTTTAGACTTAAAGGAGCACGTTGTTGCCATCAACCGTGTATCCAAAACAGTAAAGGGCGGTCGTATCTTCAAATTCGCAGCACTTGTCGTCGTAGGAGACGGCAACGGCACCGTAGGTTTTGGCATCGGTAAAGCAGGTGAAGTTCCGGACGCTATCCGCAAGGGTATCGAAGATGCCAAGAAGAATCTCAAGAAGATTTCTCTGAAGGGCACCACGATCCCCCATGAAGTGATGGGCGAGTTCGGCGCCGGCAAGGTTCTGATGAAGCCCGCTGCACCCGGTACCGGTGTTATCGCCGGCGGTCCGGTTCGTGCCGTTATCGAAGCAGTCGGTATCAAAGACATCAGAACAAAGGCACTTCGCTCCAATAACCCCTGCAATGTTGTCAGAGCAACACTGGCAGGTCTGGAGAGCCTGAGAACAGCAGACGAGGTTGCGGTTGTCCGCGGCAAGACTGCTAAGGAAATTCTGTAATTGGAGGTAGCAAACATGGCACAGCTTAAAATTACTCTGAAGAAGAGCTTAATTGGAAGACCCAAAAACCAGATTGCCACTGCCAATTCACTCGGCCTGACAAAGCCGGGCAAGACCACCGTTCAGCCCGACAATGTCCAGACACAGGGCAAGATCAATACCATCAAACACCTTGTAGAGGTAACTGAAGCATAAGCTAAGGAGGTGCACAACATGAATTTGCACGAACTTTCACCTGCTGAGGGCAGCAAAAAGGCTTCCAGAAGAATCGGCAGAGGTCATGGCTCAGGCTGGGGCAAAACCGCAGGCAAGGGTCATAAGGGTCAGAAGGCTCGTTCGGGCGGCAGCATCCGTCCCGGTTTCGAAGGCGGACAGATGCCGCTGCAGAGACGAATTCCGAAAAGAGGATTCAACAACATTTTTGCTAAGAATATCGTAGCTATCAATGTATCTGCTCTTGAAGCTTTTGATGACGGTGCTGAGGTAACCACGGAGGCTCTCATCGAAAAGGGTATCGTTAAGAAGTCTTACGACGGAATCAAGATTCTTGGCAACGGAACTCTTACAAAGAAGCTTACAGTAAAGGTTGCGGCTTTCTCCGAGTCAGCAAAGCAGAAGATCGAAGCTGCAGGAGGAAAGGCTGAGGTGGTTTGATTTGTTTAAAACGATCGCTAATGCCTGGAAAATTCCGGATCTTCGCAAAAAAATCCTGTTTACCTTATTTATTATTTTTATTTTCAGAATCGGTTCCGTTATCCCGGTACCGTTTCTGGATGTTACAAGACTGAAGGAAATCACCGCTGCGTTTTCCAACGGCGACAGTATGCTGGCATACTTTGACCTTTTCTCCGGCGGCGCTTTCTCCAATGCAACCCTGTTTGCAATGTCAGTCACCCCGTACATCAACTCTTCCATTATCATGCAGCTTCTTTCGGTAGCGATTCCTCCTCTGGAGCGTCTGACCAAGGAAGGTACAGAAGGAAGAAAAAAGATCGCTACCATTACCAGATATGTTACCGTGCTGCTGGGTATTATCCAGGGTACTGCTTATTATATCTGGCTGCTTCGTTCCGAGATCGTTGCCTACAGCGGCTGGAACTTTGAAGGTGTCTTTACGGCACTGGTCATCATCCTGGCTTTTACCGGCGGTACTGCCCTGATGATGTGGCTGGGCGAGCAGATCAACCAGAACGGTATCGGCAACGGTATTTCTATCCTGCTGTTTGTCGGTATTATTGCCAGACTGCCGGTTACCCTGGGTGTATTGTGGAATTACTACAAGATGGGCTTTGAACAGGGTGATGCCGTCCGCATTATCCTTCCCAGCGTCTTCATTGTACTCTTCCTCGTCATCATCTGGGTTATCGTTTTCATGAACGATGCAGAACGCCGTATTCCTGTACAGTACGCCAAACGAGTGGTGGGCAGAAAAATGTACGGCGGTCAGAGCACCTACCTGCCGATCAAGGTCGGCTTGTCTGGTGTCATGCCCATTATCTTTGCCAGCTCCATCCTTTCGATCCCCTCCACGATCCTGCTTTTCATCGGCGGTGAAGAAAAACTCACCAGCGACTTCTGGAAGGGCTTTTTCAAGACCTTCTCTATGGGCGGCTGGATCTATACCGGACTGTATTTCCTGCTGATTATCGGTTTTGCTTATTTCTATGTCACGATTCAGTACAATCCTATCGAAATGAGCAATAACCTCCGTCAGAATAACGGTACTATCAGAGGTATCCGTCCCGGTAAGCCTACTACGGACTATATTGCCAAAATTCTTTCCAGAATCACCCTGATCGGCGCGCTGTTCCTGGCGTTCATCGCGATTGTGCCGCTGATCTACTCCAATGTAACCAACATGAAGGGCCTGATGATGGGCGGTACTTCCGTCATCATTCTGGTAGGTGTAGCCCTGGAAACCATGAAACAGATGGAATCCCAGATGATGATGCGTCATTATAAAGGATTCCTCGACTAAAGAAGTTCCGGTCCCTGCCGGGGATCGGATGCTTCAGACGAAAGGAGATCAATCGCATGAATATTATCTTACTTGGTGCGCCCGGTGCCGGCAAAGGTACACAGGCAGAAGTGATTTGTGATCGTCTGAATATCCCGACGATTTCAACCGGAAATATTATTCGTGAAGCGCTGAAGACCGGTACAGAAATGGGTCTGAAGGCCAAGAGCTTTATGGAAGCAGGTCAGCTGGTTCCTGATGAGGTTGTTATCGGCATCATCAAGGAAAGACTGCAGAAGGATGACTGCCAGAAGGGCTTCATTCTGGACGGCTTCCCCAGAACCATTCCTCAGGCCGAGGCTCTGGACAAAATGGGCATCGTGATTGATAAGGTCATTGACATTGAAGTCAAGGATGAAGCGATTGTCAAGAGAATGTCCGGACGCCGTGTCTGCGAAAAGTGCGGTGCCAGCTACCACATGGAATACAAAAAGCCTGCGGTAGAAGGCGTCTGCGACAAGTGTGCAGGCACCCTTGTTCAGCGCAAGGATGACCATCCTGATACAGTAAATGCTCGACTTGAGGTTTATCATAAGGAAACTGAGCCTCTCAAGGATTACTATGAGAAGCAGGGCAAGCTCTCCATCGTTGAAGGCCAGGCCACCATCGAATCCACCACCGCTCTGATTCTGCAGGCGATCGAGGCTTGATTGTATGGTAATCCTGAAAACCGCCCGGGAACTTGCCGCGATGCGGGAAGCGGGCAGAATTTCACAGAGAGCATTGCGTGAAGCGGGAAAAGCGGTCGAGCCCGGTGTTTCAACTGCCGAGATCGACAGCATCGTCCGCAGCTATATCGAGAAGCAGGGGGCAACCCCCTCCTTCCTCGGTTACGGCGGCTTTCCTGCCAGCGCTTGTATTTCAGTCAACAATGTAGTCATCCACGGCATACCAAGCAAGCAACAGATTCTGAAAAACGGCGATATCGTGAGCATCGATGTGGGTGCCCATCTGGCAGGCTATCACGGCGACAATGCCTGGACCTTTGCCTGCGGCGATGTGTCCCGTGAGGCAAAGGCTCTGATGGATGCCACCAGAGAGGCTTTGTTTGAAGGAATCGCTCAGGCGCTTGCAGGCAACCGGATCGGTGATATCGGTCATGCGGTTCAGCAGTATGTCGAGGCACGCAGTTACTCGGTGGTGAGAGATTATGTCGGCCACGGAGTAGGTGCGAAGCTGCATGAAGATCCAAGCGTACCCAATTACGGCACACCGGGACGGGGTGTTCGATTGATGCCGGGTATGACCATCGCCATTGAACCGATGGTCAATCAGGGCAGACACCACGTTCGGGTACTTGACGACAAATGGACAACAGTTACCGCCGACGGGCTGCTTTCGGCTCATTTTGAGCATACGATTGCAATTACATCCCACGGACCGGTTATTCTGACATCACCGGACTGAGGTGGATTATGCAGTTCCAAACAGGTATGATCGTCAGATCCAGAAAGGGTCATGATAAAGGACAATTTTATGTGGTGACACAGATCAGCCACGGCTTTGTCTTTGTGACAGACGCTGCAGGAAGATCCCTCATTCACCCGAAAAAAAAGAATCCGATTCATCTGGCACCCACTAAAACGGTGCTTGACATGAAACCTATGCCATCTGACAGCGAAATTCGCAGGCTTCTGTCAGCGTTTTACGACAGAGTGTCACTTCCTAAGGAGGTTTTGTAAATTGTCAAAGCAGGATGTAATTGAGGTAGAAGGTATCGTAAAAGAAGCGCTCCCCAATGCACAGTTCAAGGTGGAGCTTCAGAACGGTCATGTGATTCTTGCCCATATCTCCGGAAAGCTGAGAATGAATTTCATTCGTATTCTGCCGGGAGATAAGGTGACGGTGGAAATGTCACCCTACGACCTGACAAAGGGCCGTATCACATGGCGCAGTAAATAAATTAAGGCTTTTAATGAAAGGAATGATAACACAATGAAAGTCAGACCTTCAGTAAAGAAAATTTGCGAAAAGTGTAAGGTTATCAAGCGCAAGGGCAAAATCATGGTTATCTGTGAAAACCCCAAGCACAAACAGCGTCAGGGCTAAGACGCAATATCAATAATGGAGGTGCTCAGAGATGGCACGAATTTCAGGTGTAGATTTACCCAGAGATAAAAGAGTCGAAATCGGCTTGACCTATATCTTCGGCATCGGCCGTAAGACTTCCAACGATATTCTCGCAGCAACCGGTATCAATCCCGATACAAGAGTCAGAGATCTGACCGAGGATGATATCTCCAAGCTCAGAGAGTATATTGACCACCACTGCCGCGTAGAAGGCGATCTCAGAAGAGATATTGCTTTTGATATCAAGAGACTGATCGAAATCGGCTGCTACAGAGGCGTTCGTCACCGTAAAGGTCTTCCTGTAAGAGGTCAGCGTTCCAAGACAAACGCTCGTACAAGAAAAGGCCCCAGAAAGACAATGGCAAATAAGAAGAAATAATCAGGGGAGGAAATAACTGATGGCAGTTCAGAAGAGCGCTAAAAAGACGACGATTCGCAGACGCCGTGAACGTAAAAATATCGAAAAGGGCGCTGCACATATCCAGTCCACATTCAATAATACAATCGTTACCATTTCTGATATCTACGGAAATGCGGTTTCCTGGGCCAGCGCTGGCGAGCTCGGCTTCAGAGGCTCCAGAAAATCCACTCCTTTTGCTGCACAGTCCGCTGCCGAAACCGCAGCCAAAGCTGCAATGGAGCATGGCATGAAGAGCGTAGAGGTATATGTCAAGGGACCCGGTGCCGGCAGAGAGGCCGCAATCAGAGCACTCCAGTCCGCAGGCCTTGAGGTTAGCATGATTAAGGATGTTACCCCCATTCCTCACAACGGTTGCCGTCCTCCGAAGAGAAGACGTGTATAAAATTGCAGGAGGTGCAGAAAAATGGCAGTAAATAAGGATCCGATTCTGAAGAGATGCAGATATCTGGGCATCAGCCCGGCAGTGGTCGGCATTTCCAAATCGTCTAACAGAAATCCCAACGCAAACGCAAGAAGAAAGGTTTCCGAGTATGGCATGCAGCTGAAGGAGAAGCAGAAGCTCAAATTCATCTACAATGTTCTTGAGAAGCCCTTCCATCATTATTTTGAAATTGCGTCCAAAATGGAGGGTCAGGCCGGTAATAACCTGATCACCGTACTGGAATCCAGACTGGACAACATTGTCTACAGAATGGGCATGGCTCTTACCAGAAGAGAAGCAAGACAGCTGGCTACCCACGGTCATTTTCTGGTAAACGGCCAGAAGGTAGATATTCCTTCCTATAGAGTTAAGGCCGGCGATGTGATTACGCTCAGAGACAAGAGCAAGAGCAGCGCCAAGTTCAAGGATATCCTTGAGCAGACAAACGGCAGAGTTGTGCCGATGTGGCTGGAAATGAACAAGGAGCAGTATTCCGCAAAGGTTGTTCGTATGCCTTCTATTGAAGATATTGATTATGAGGTTGCTCCGCATCTGATCGTTGAGTTGTACTCCAAGTAATCCGATTGATGTTTGCAGGTTACACACATCCGGGCGGCTTTCTGCCGCCTAATGTTAAGGAGGTTCGCTGATGATTGAGATTCAAAAGCCAAGAATAGAAACCACTGAATTATCCGATGATGGCAGATTTGGCAGATTCGTAGTAGAACCCTTGGAGCGCGGCTTTGGCAATACCCTGGGCAACAGTCTGAGAAGAGTACTTTTGTCCTCTCTGGAAGGGGTTGCCGTAACATCCATCAAGATTGATGGTGTCCTCCATGAGTTTTCAACGGTTCCCGGTGTCAAAGAAGATGTAACCGCAATCGTCCTCAACATGAAAGGACTGATTGCCAAGCTGCACACCAACGGTCCTAAGACAGTCGAGATCAATGCCGAAGGTCCTTGCATCGTAACGGCAGAGTCTATCAAGAATGACGCCGAGGTGGAAATCCTGAATCCGGAAATGCACATTGCAACCCTCGGAGAAGGCGCCAAGCTCTATATGGAGATTACGCTGAACAAGGGCAGAGGCTATGTATCTTCCGACAGAAACAAGGCAGAGATGGCAGGCAATGCCAGCATTATCGGCGTTTTGCCGATTGACTCCATCTATACGCCTGTGCTGAAGGTGAACTATACGGTTGAGAATACCCGTGTGGGTCAGATTACCGACTACGACAAGCTGACTCTGGATATCTGGACAAACGGCGTCATCAACGCACAGGAAGCTGTCTCGCTTGCGGCCAAGGTGCTGACAGAGCATCTGAATCTCTTTGTCAACCTTTCAGATAAGGGTACCAACACTGAGATTATGATTGAAAAGAACGATCAGGGCAAGGAAAAGGTTCTGGAGATGACCATCGAAGAACTGGATTTGTCCGTCCGTTCCTTCAACTGCCTGAAACGTGCAGGCATTAATACGGTTGAGGATCTGATCAATAAGTCGGAAGACGATATGATGAAGGTCCGTAACCTTGGACGTAAGTCCCTTGAAGAGGTTGTTGAAAAGCTCAATTCCCTCGGTTTCCAGCTTCAAACAGACGAGGAATGATCCTACCGGAACACGGCAGCCGGTCACAGCCGCTGCCATGATTCCTTTCATACAAACAAAGGTAAAGGAGTGAATATCTATGCCAGGAACAAGAAAACTCGGCAGAGAGACTGCTCATAGAACTGCGATGCTCAGAGCAATGGTAACTTTCCTTCTGGAGAACGGAAAGATTGAAACAACCGTTACTCGTGCAAAAGAAGTCAGTGCAATGACAGAAAAGTTTATTACAATTGCGAAGGAAGAGACTCTCCACAATAAGCGCCTTGCCATGGCGTTCATCACCAAAGAGGACGTTGTCAACAAGCTTTTTAAGGAGATTGCTCCCAAGTATGCCGACAAGAACGGCGGCTACACCCGCATCACCAAGCTGGGTCCTCGCCGCGGCGATGCTGCTGAGATGGCAGTCATCGAGCTGATCTGATCGGAAACAATATAAAACCAGAAACTCCTGCCGAAAGGCGGGAGTTTTTTTAAATCGTTTGGAGTTTCGCTGTCTGCGGACAGCGCTCAGGGACGCTGTCCCTGGACCCTGCAAGCCTTTTAAAAAAGGCTTGCGCGAAAACTTTTGACTTGGCAGAGCCTTCCTTACCGTCAAAAGGAACCCGTATCATAGCGCTCCGTCAGGAGAGTGGGGAGGACAATAAAGGAAGCGCTGATTAAATTCAGTGCCTGTATTGCGCTGTCAGATTTTTCGTCAGATTGTATCAAAATTTCGCAGGAATACTGACGTATTTTAAGGGATTTTGGTGCAAGATGGCGGAAAAGATGCAAGCAAGACAGGTGTCGAGCCGAAAGGCGTGATTGATTCAGCAGTTCCTAAAGTCAGACACGGCAAAATGGCAGGAATAATCATGTGGATGGTTGCATTTTTTCAGAAGTTTTGCTATAATGTAGATACTATTGAATGT
The DNA here is from genome assembly GCA_902772955.1 of uncultured Ruminococcus sp. GTDB lineage: Bacteria > Bacillota > Clostridia > Oscillospirales > Acutalibacteraceae > UBA1213. The sequence goes on along the minus strand of CACYCV010000060.1, from coordinate 2,374 downwards.
GTGTCGATATTGGAATATACAATTGTTTGCAAAGGAGAAATGATTATGAAAAAGAATCGTATATTGACTGCCTTTCTGATGGCCGCTCTGATGATGGTTCTGAGTCTTTCTGCCCTTACCGGCTGCTCGGGAAGTGCAGCAGTAGGAGGTCAGCAACCTTTGAAGGAAACCTCTGCGGTGGCAGACGGTGAAGTAATCAGTACAACCAGCACGCCTTCCGGTACTATAGAATGGGTCACCTATCAGGACCCGAATCAGTATTTTACAATGAATGTTCCCAAGGGATGGACGATTACCACCTATGATTACGGAACTGATAACTCCGGCTCAGGTCTGAGCGTCAGCGTGGCAAATCCGGACCGGACGGTAGGCGCCTTCTTTATGGATCATTTTTTAATCAAGAAAACCGCTTTGAGTGATGTGACGGTGGACGGCTATTTCCGGACGAGCCTGGCCGGTATCACCGAATGGACGGTGGTTTCTTCAACGGTAACCAATGAGCTTCAGAACTATGTCAATAAGGTGAAAAACGAATTATTTCTGACTGTGTATGACGCCAAAAAGGAACGGGTGAAGTGGACGCAGAACGGCATTCAGGGAGAAGGCTACTATTCAGCAGTCATTCACTCCTTTACCGGCTATGATGCCTATTATGTGTCTGCTCCTATCGGGATGTATGCCCCGAGAGGGACGCTGGATCAATGGCAGAATACCCTGGATACCCTCTTGTCCAGCTTCAAATTTACCCAGAAATATCTGGACTATCGTAACAATTCCAATCCAGGCGGCAACGGTGCTGCAGCCGGCAACACCGGAACCGGCTACACCCCCATCACCTATGACGGCAATCTGGATGCCTGGAACAACAAAAACAAGTCAGAGGATATTTACAGCCAGAAGCGTCATGATGCACTTTTCGGCAATCAGCGTGTACAGGACAATGATACCGGTGAAATCTATAATGCCGATTCCAGTTGGTATGACCAGTACAGTGCATTGGGGGGAGAACGGTATTCTCCCATCGACAATGACCAATACCTTGACCCCACCAACGGTAATGTTGGCTGGTAACGGAAAAATACAGCAAGGAGCAACCATTATGTCAGAAATTATCAGCAAAGCCATCACTTGTCCCAAGTGCAATCAAAAAAGTACGGTGGACCTGATGTGCAGCATGAATACCGAAAGTGATCCCGGTGTCAGAGAAAAAATCTTCAACGGAAGCCTCTTCCGCTGGAAGTGTAAGAAATGCGGCTTTTCCACCAGGCTGCAGTTTCCTGTATTGTACAGCGATCTCAAGCGGCAGTTTATGGTGTATTATATTCCGAATGTGGAACGCAGCTGTATTGTGGACGAAAAACTGGAAAAGGAATTTGCGGAGCTGTCAGATATCAGAAAACGAGTCGTGCCGACCATCAATGCTCTGAAGGAAAAAATTTTTCTTCTGGAAGGCGGTCACAGCGATCTGGCAGTAGAGCTTTCCAAGCTGGCTGTGGCAGAGGTGGTCAGTAAAAGTACCGGTCAGAATGTCTATGAGGGCTACTGCACGGAAATCAATAAGGAAGAAAATTCCATTTCCTTCCAGTTTTTTCTGGGGGGAGATCACCGCTCCTATCTGCAGACAACACGCTATGATGTCTATAAGCGTTCCCTTGGCATTGTCCGGCAGTACTTCAATGAGACGGATAAGAAAAAAGGGTTTCTGAATATCAACCGCAGCTGGGCCAGGGAAGCGCTGAAACGCTATAAAACCACGGAATAAAGCATTTTTTTGCACAAATACGGGAATTTCATGGAGTTGAATGGATTCTTTGTAAATTTTTTTTAAAAACTAAGATTTTTTTCCAAAAAACAATAGAAATTTTTGACAAGCTATGTTATAATGTACTCAGCGACTTAGTCGAAATTTATAAACTCAGGAGGTAATTCCAATGGCTAAAAAATGGGTGTATCTTTTTAGTGAGGGCGACGCAAATATGCGTGAGCTTCTCGGCGGTAAGGGCGCTAACCTTGCTGAAATGACCAAGATCGGTCTTCCTGTTCCTCAGGGCTTTACAATTTCTACAGAGGCTTGTACTCAGTATTATGAGGACGGCAGAAAAATCAATGATGAGATTCAGGCTCAGATCATGGAATACATCGTGAAGATGGAAGAAATCACCGGCAAAAAGTTTGGCGATAAGACCAATCCTCTGCTGGTTTCCGTTCGTTCCGGTGCAAGAGCTTCCATGCCTGGCATGATGGATACGATCCTTAACCTCGGTCTGAATGAAGAGGTTGTAGAGGTTATCGCTGCTCAGTCCGGTAACCCCCGTTGGGCTTGGGACTGCTACAGAAGATTTATTCAGATGTTCTCCGACGTTGTTATGGAAGT
>CACYCV010000059.1 GCA_902772955.1 uncultured Ruminococcus sp. | reverse complement strand
TCAAGTCGCCTGCGGGGGCACCCCCGCCCGAAGGGGGGCAGGGGGCGATCGGAAAGCCCCCTGCGTACGCCGATAGAATTTGCTTCACTAAACAATTACCCTGGATGTGATATTCATTCGTCAAGTCGCCTGCGGGGGCACCCCCGCCCGAAGGGGGGCAGGGGGCGATCGGAAAGCCCCCTGCGTACGCTGTCCGCAGACAACGAAACACCAACTGTTAATGCTCTCTTCCCGACAAAAAAGTAGCCCACAGGTATACTATGTCATACGCATAGTATACCTGTGGGCTGTTTGCTATTCAGGAAAAGGACACCCTGTCATGGTGCAGGATTATTTTTCCGTTTTTTCATCTTCATCAGCGGCCTGTACAGCGGGCTTTCTGGTTTTAGCGGCAGCTACTGCAATGCCTAAGGCACCCAGGCTGATAATCGCATAAGCCACAGCCACCTGATTCAGACGGTCACCGGTTGAAACTGAATCGCTGCCGGGATGAATGGAAGCCTCTGAATCATTTCTTTCAGAAGACTGCGATACTGCCGACTGATCTCCGTTAGAAGTTTCGGCATCATCGGGCACAGATTCATCTCCATCATACATTCCTGAAGTCTCTGGATAAGACTGCACCTCGTCTTCACCGTTTTGACTGTCGACAATTTTATCTGACCAGCCAAGACCAATGGCGTTGGCAGTACCTACTGCAAAGGTAATGGCCATCACAAGAATTGCGGCAATCACAATCATTCGTTTCTTGAAGCTCATAAAAATCCGCCTCCGGAATTAATCCTCTCGTATTTTCAGATTTATGGTAGCACACTTCGTCATTTTCGTCAATAAGTCCATTCGAATTTCCACCAACTAAACAAAGCATCCTATTTTTATTATCGACTTTTGTTAAAGTTGACGATCTTCAACAAAGATAAAAAAACTGTCCTTCCCGACAAGTCAGAATGGACAGTTTTGAAAATAGCGGATATTCTCTCTGTTTATCAGAACAGCTTCAGCCAGGTTGAATAATGAGCCGCTTCGTGGGCATTTTCTGAAAGTCCGAAGTAGAAATGCAGATAGGACAGTCCCAGCACCAGCAGCAGGAAGCCAACGGAAAGTACCGTACGGGCCTTTTGTGAGGTAAGCACAATGGTTTTTCCGTCCGCATTGGTATAGTTGATTCCCTTGACCTTGAGAGATTTGTAAATAACCGGCACCAGGAGCAGCATAAAGAGAATGAAATAATAGGAAAGCCGCTCGATAATCGCGTGTTTGGACATGGTAAGCATCGTAATGGTACCGATAAAGGAAAGATTCACCAGGTATTTGTTTTCTGTTGTCAGGTTGATGGTTTCCGTTTTGACCAGAATAAAGGCCACCACCGTAATAAACACCGGCAGGATGGAATAAACTGCCGAGACGCCCTCCCGGATAAACTCAGAATTATTATAATCCTCGTGATAGAAGCTGGTGATCAGATCAATGATATTGGAGGAAGCGGTATAGAACCACAGCAGGAAGAACCCGTAAATCAGCAATTCTTTGAGTCCCGGCTTGATTTTGACTATGAAATAGACAGGGATCATCAACAGCACGGTCTGATGGAAGAGGGATGCCACGATAATCATCAGCAGGAACCGGAAGAATTTGTTACGCTTGAGAAACACCCACGCCAGCATCAGCAGTGAAACAGCGATCATCTGCCGCAGGAAATTAAGGGACATGAAGTACATGAACATATTCACATACAGAATGGTAGACAGCCACGGGATTTCGGATTCCTTGTAGAGGAAGATTGCCATAGGCACAATAGCAATCAGGGAGATAATAATCAGATAGATCTGATAGTCCATACCGGGGATCATTGCCATCAGCTTGGTAAAGATAACAAAGCCCGGCTCCCAGTCCAGAAAGGTCAGGTTCCCGAAGCCTTCTGCCTTCATGGTGGTATAGCCGTAATAATAGTTGTCATAGTCTGAACCCACATTATAACGGAAGGCCATCATGAGAAAGAGCTGTCCGAAGGATAGCAGCAGAAAGAACAGATTTTTGGAGCGGGATGGCTTTCTGAAGCAGAACAAAGCCGCCCACAATAGTAACAGCGCGTTACTGATCGTATAGAATAACAAAAAAAGCATCTCCTGTCATTCAGGAAACCGCCCGCATCTCTGTCAGTGCAGCTTCGCCGTTTGGTTTCCTGGAAATACCCTCAGCGGGCGTTTTTGGAAAAAATCCCCTTGGTCAGGGTTCTGAACAATATTTTAATGTCAAACAGAATCGACCAGTGTTCAATATAATAGATGTCATATTTGATACGCTGTTCGATAGAGGTGTCGCTTCCCCTCAGATCGTTGACCTGCGCCCAGCCGGTAATGCCGGGCTTGACATAGTGCTTGACCATATAGAGCGGCACCGACTTGCGGTATTCATTGACATAAAACGGAATTTCGGGCCGGGGACCCACCAGACTCATGTTTCCCTTCAGCACATTCCAGAGCTGCGGCAGCTCATCAATGCTGAATTTCCGGATAAATTTCCCAAAGGGTGTACAGCGGGGATCATTTTTCTCCGTTGCGGAAATATCCGACTCTGTTTCCTCCCTCATTGAGCGGAACTTGTACATAATGAAAGGACGCTGTCCCAATCCTACCCGTTCCTGCCGGAAAATCACCTTTCCGGGAGAACCCAGGCGAATAATCAGAGCCGTTATCAGCATCAGCGGCGAGAGAATAATGAGCATCAGCAGTGAAACGACAATGTCCAGCATCCGCTTGACAAATTTATTCAGCGTCCGGTCCAAGGGGACCTTTCGAATACTCATCACGGGAATACCGTCAAAGCTGGAAATATAGATACGGGAAGAAAAGCTGGAAAACATTTCCGGAATGATGGAAAATTTGACACCCCAGCGTTCGCAGATAGAAATCAGGTGCTGCATCTGTGGCTGGGAGCGGTCCGAGAGCATAATCAGCACCTCGTCCGGCAAAGCCGTCTGGAAATGCTTGGAAACCTGTTTGAAATTGCCCAGATAGGGAATTCCCAACTGAGAATGGGGTGCAGAATCAAAATAGCCGGACACCTGATAACCAAGATCCGGAGAGGACTGGATTTTGGCCAAAAAGTTTTCCGTACAGTTATTGATGCCGATGAGGATCAGATATTTTTTATTGAATCCCTTTTTTCTCAGCAGCCGCAAAACCATCCGGAGCAGGAAGCGATACAGAACGGACACCGAGCATTCTGCCAGGGAATAAAGCAGCAGCGCAAACTGCAGCTGATACAGCCGTGAAAACAGAAGGGATGTCAGCACCAGAATCGCAAACATTGCAAAACCAGACTTGAGAATATTATAGGCCTCTCTCAGGAAGCTGGTGGAACGATAGGAGCGATACAGATCGAAGGAACGATTGCATAGCACCTGAACCGCCGCAACCGCAGTGGGAACGATGAGCATCAGGCGCAGCGGATGAAGCTGTCCGGCCAGCAAATTGGTATGGAACCAGAACTGCAGTCCGTAAAAAGCAGCCGCACAGCTGACAATACTAATACCAAAATCCATCACGATATGAACCGCATTCAGCTTTTTCTGATATTGCTTGATCAAAACTTTCACCGCCCAACTCCTTCGGGAGCAACCGCGCCCTCCGGCAAACAGCAAACAATTCTCAGCCCCGGGCTTTTCTTTTCCAATGACAGCACCGGCAATCAACCCATCGGATACAAAATGCAGCTACATATTACTGTAGTATTGAATTGCCGCATAATGAAAAGAAAAGCATCTATGCCGCCATGATATATATTTTATACGATACCGTCCTGATAGTCAACCTTTATTTCATGGAAATCCAGGGCAACAGCATTTACTTTAAAGGCTCAAAAAGGACTTTTAAGAGAAAGTCCGGATTGAGAGCAGCCATGAACAAAATCCTTTTTTTGCTCATACGCCCACATTGAGCCTGAGAAGCAAGTTTCAAAGCAAATTTTCGCAGAATTTGATTTCAAATTCCTGACTCCTTTTTTCCTCCTCAGCCTGGCAAAAAACAACTTGATAAATCTCAAAAATTGGGATAGACAATCTTGATAAGGGGTGTTATAATATGAATGTTATTTTGGGGTTTTCTGCGTTTAACAGACAAACGGCAGAGCAGGCAGAAGCCCGGAAGAAGGATTGAAATGTCATGCTCATGTTGACAGATACAGCCGCCGGCTTTTATAAAGGAAAAGCGGCAGAAGGAGTGTTCAGATGAAAAAGGCTATCTATGAATTTATGAATTACTTCCCGTTTCTGAAGGAAATCGTCAAACGGGATTTTAAAAGGAAGTATTATAAGTCCGTTCTGGGTGTGGCGTGGTCCATGCTGAGTCCTTTGCTGATGATGGTCGTAATCACCATTGTCTTCTCCACGCTGTTCCGCCGGACAATCCCCTTTTACCCTGCTTATTGGTTCGGCGGCAACCTGATTTTCTCTTTTGTGTTTGAAGCCTCCAGCGCTTCCATGAACTGTATGATTGTCAATGCCGGCTTGATCAAAAAAATGAAAATTCCCAATTATTTCTTCTGCGTTTCCTGCGTCACTCAGCATTTTATTACCTCTCTCTTTTCGGTGATTCCTTACATTGCCGTATGTATGGTCATCGGTGTGCCAATGACCCCCTATATGCTGCTTATTCCCTTCCCGCTGATCCTGTCCTATCTCTTTACCCTGGGATTGGGCTTGCTGCTGTGTGCCTACGGTACCTTCCTTCGGGACCTCAACTACCTGTATCAGGTGCTTCGGCGTGTCTGGATGTATATCACTCCGATTTTCTACCCCATTGAGATCGTTCCCGAGCAATTTCGCTTTCTCTGGGACCTGAACCCGGTCTACATTTATATTAATATTTACCGTGAACTGGCGCTCAACGGCTCCATGCCCTCTGAAAAAATGCTGATTATCGGCACCTGCTATGCTATTCTGATGCTGGCACTGGGAGCCGTCACCTTTAAGGAAAAGGAAGACCGCTTCTTCCTGTACATCTGATGCGATTGGGAAGGATGTGTGATTATGTCTGAAAATAAAACAACGGAACAGGGCGCTGCTATCGTGCGTACCCGGACACTTCCTGCGAAACCGGAGACCCCACCGGTAAAAAAGCCCGCCTCAGACAGTCCGGAGCTTTCTATTGATGTCAGGGATGTTTCCATCATGTTCAACCTCAGCAAAAACCGTGAGGACGGCATTAAGGAATATTTTATCAACCTGATGAAGGGAAAGGTCGGCTTCAATGAGTTCTGGGCACTGCGGAATATCAGCTTCCAGGTAAAAAAAGGGGACTCTCTGGCACTGATCGGCCGCAACGGATCGGGAAAATCTACGATTCTCAAGGCGATTGCCGGTATTATCCGGCCTACCAGAGGAAGTATTACCGTCAACGGCTCCATTGCACCTCTGATCGAAATCAGCGGCGGCTTTGACCGTTCCCTGTCCGCCAGAGAAAATATCTTTTTGGCCGGCACCATGCACGGCCATACCAAAAAATATATCAAAAGCCGCTTCGATGAGATTGTGGAATTTGCCGAAATCGAAAAATTCATTGACGTTCCCTTAAAAAATTATTCTTCCGGTATGGTTTCCCGTCTTGGCTTTGCCGTTGCTACCTGTGTCAATGCGGACATCGTCATCGCCGACGAGGTGCTGTCCGTCGGTGACGCGCGGTTTCGTGTCAAATGTGAACAGCGGATTGAACAAATGCTCAGCGGCGGTACCACCGTTCTCTTCGTTTCCCACAGCGCTGCTGCCGTTAAAAAAATCTGCAAACGCGCTATCTGGCTGGAAAAAGGAAAGGTTATGGAGGAAGGCCCCGTCAACGAGGTCTGCAGCCTCTACGATCAATTTCTCAAATCCATGCCCGCCAACCAGATCAAAAAACCCGATTCCGGCAGAACGACAGAATAATCCGCGGCAAAGCGGTTCCCTTCCGGCAATCGCCGGGTCTGACGGACCGCGCCGTCTCTCAGGGAGGTAATTCTATGAAACGGATTCTGCTCTGTGCGTCCAGAAGCTCCCATATTCTGAATTTTCATCTGCCCTATCTGGCCTCCTTCAAGGAACAGGGCTGCATCGTGGATGTGGCTGCCGAGGGCAGGATCCGGCATCCGCTGGTGGATCACAGCTATGATTTGCGCTTTGTCAAGAATCCCCTGTCCCCGCAGAATCTCAGCACTGTCCGGCAGTTGACAACACTGATGCGGCAGCATTCCTATTCGCTGGTCTGCTCCAATGCCACCTTAGCAGGCGCCGCCGCACGTTCAGCCGCCGCACGACTCAAGGAAAAACGACCCTATATGGTACATATTTCCCACGGTTATATGTTCGGCAGAGACAACGGAATCAGATCCGTCCTCTACCGCACAGTGGAAAAATACCTGGCCGGCGTAACGGATGCACTGGTGGTGATGAACCGGGAGGACTATGCACTGGCAAGGGACTATCACCTGGCGGAGCATCTGTATTTTATCAACGGCATGGGACTTTGTCCCCAAAATTTCCCGACTCTTTCGCCCCAGGAAACGGAGAGCCTGCGCCGGCGTCTGCACGTTTCCGACAGCACCCGTCTGCTGCTGTGCGTGGGAGAACTGTCGGGCCGCAAAAACCAGACGCTGCTTCTGCGCGCCTTTGACCGGCTGCACCGACAGCATCCTGACATGATGCTGCTGTTTGCCGGCAACGGAAAAGCCCTGGCGGAATGTGTGGATCTGACCAGACGCCTGGAGCTGACCCACTGGGTGCGCTTTCTCGGGCATCAAAAGGATGTCAACGCTCTGTACCGGAGCGCCGATCTGCTGGTTTCGGCTGCCGTGATGGAGGGACTTCCCTTTAATGTCATGGAAGCCCTGTACTGCGGACTGCCGGTAGTGGCCTCCGATATCAAGGGACACCATGACCTGATTCATCCCGGCGAAAACGGTCTGCTGTTTGATCTGCAGGCTGCCGACCCTGTTGCCGCCGCTGCCCGTGCTATGGAGCAGGCACTGTTTGACCCGAAGCTTTCTGTCCGGCTGCGCAGCCATGCCCTGCTGGACAATCGTTATACCATCGGTTCTGTTCGTCCCCGACTCTGGCAAATCCTGACCCGACAAACCGATGAAATCAAAACTGAAATTCCGGAGGAAGTGTATCCATGAAAAAACGAATCATCTGTTGCCTGACCGTTGCTGTCATGCTGGTATGTATCTGTGCCTGCTCTCTGACTGCCTATGCCGTCGGAGATGTCATTGATTTTACCAGAGACAGTCTGGATCTCTATCTCAATCAGGTCTATCAGCTCCAGCTGAAATCGGAGGCCGAGGGGATAACCTACTCCTCCACAGATCCAAATGTGGTTTCCGTGGACAATACCGGACTGGTCACCTCCGTTTCCCTGGGTTCTTCCATTATTATGGCCACCGATAAGGCCGGCAACCAGGCGGCTTGTACGGTCAATGTTCTGAGCGGTACCTCCCCTACCGAGGTTCGGCTGGAAACCCGCAGCCTGACGCTGACAGAGGGCTCCTCCCATGCCCTGACCGCTACCGTGCTGCCGTCAACGGTGGAGGATCCCCGTGTCCATTATTACAGCTCCGATGAATCTGTGGCCAGAGTCGACAAAAACGGCAATATCAAAGCCCTCAAGGCAGGCACCGCTGTCATTACCGTAGAGTCTGCCAGCGCTGCTGTGTCCTCCGGATGTATCGTCAAGGTTTCCTCCAAATCCAGCGACGGCCATTTCAGCTTCAGTATCAACGGTACCCTCTACACCGTTTCCGGAGAAAAAAAGGCCAATATGCTGGTGGTACTGAACAAATCCGGAGAGTCCTTTGAATCCAAGACCGATACCGAGGGACGCTTCAGCTTTGATAACATCGGACAGGGCAACTATTCCATCAGCGTTTTCAAGGATGCCCACAGCGAAACCCCTGTGGCTTCTGCCCAACTGTCCATGGGGGCCCACGATATGTCCCTCACCTGTCTGCTGCACGACAAGGAGCTGGTGCTTCTCTATCAGAATGAAACCACCGGCAGCGGCTCCATCCGGGATATCACCCTGGAAAAGGCCAACCTCAGCCTGGAGGTGGGACAGTCCTATGATATGATTTTCAGAATTACGCCCTCCTCTGCCGCTCTTCCCACCATCAAGGCTGCCTCTGACAACGACAGAGTGGCCATGGTGGACTCCGATAACCGCATTACCGCCCTGGCCGAGGGCAGCGCCATGATAACCTTCACCACCTCGGACGGAAAATTTACCAAGCAGTGCAAGGTCGTTGTGGTTTCCTCCACAAGAAATACCTACAGCTGGATGATTATCGCGGCCGAAAGTGCCATTCTGCTGCTGATCGTTGCCGTGTTCTTTGTATCCTACCGCAGATTCAACCGCAATAAGGAACGGGCGGAGGGTGTCTATCCTCCCGGCAAAAAGTGAGGTGCCCTATGATACTGGCAGGCATTGTCGCAGGCGGCAGCGGGTCCCGGATGGGGTCTGAACTGCCCAAGCAGTTCCTTCCCCTGGGCACAAAGCCCGTATTGATTCACACCATAGAAGCCTTCTGCCGGGATGACGGAATCGATGCGATTATCGTGGGAATTCACCCGGCTTGGAAGGAAGAAACCCGGCGGCTGCTGAGGGAGTATCTCCCGGAGCGTCCCGTTCTGCTGACAGACGGCGGCATTCACCGCAACGATACCGTCGAACGCATGGTAAATACCGCTCTTACCCAGCTGCATTGCCGGGAAGAGGATATTTTTCTCACCCATGACGCCGTGCGTCCCTTTGTAACATCCCGGATAATCCGGGACAGCATCCGGGCAATGGAGCACTATCCCATCTGCACCGCCGCCATTCCGGAAACCGACACGGTGGCCGTTTCCTCCGGCGGAACGATTGCAGAGGCTTTTCCCGACCGGCAGCAGATTTTCCGCATCCAGACCCCTCAGACCTTCCGGATCGGCGAGTTTTGCCGGATTTACGGCAGTCTTTCGGAGGAAGAAAAGGCCGCCGCCACCGATGTTTGCAGCCTTTTTCATCAAAAAGGGCTTTCTGTCGGTCTTGTGCAAGGTGACATCATGAATCTGAAGCTCACCTTCCCCCCTGACAGAATAATAGCCGAAACTTATGTCAGAAGTGCCGAATAATGTAAGATATCGCCAGTTTCTGTTACTTCTTCGTGATAAGAGTTACAATTTTGAATTATTTTGTATCATTACAGCCTATTTGGTTACAAGTTTGTATTGTACAGAATGTACAATGTTTTTGGTTAAAATTTCCTCGTTTTCTAAAATTTATTTTTGAAATGCAATTGACTTATCAGGAACCCTATGCTATAATGATTACATTGCAAGTAGATTTGCAATTAATAAGGAGGATGTTCTATCATGAAACTCAAGAAAACTTTCTTTGTAGCCCTCACCACGATCGCTGCTGCACTTGCTATTTCTACTTCTGCAAGCGCTGCTACTCTTGGCGGTTCTGCCGATGTAGATCCCACGGACAACCCCGATGTAAAGACTGCTGATAATAGCGCTGCTACTGTTGCTATCATCGCTACCACCGGCGTTGCTGCTCTGGGTACCGCAGTAGTTGCTACAAAGATGAAGAAAGCTTCTAAGTAATTCTTAGGTAAAGGCTTTTGAGCAAGAATGAAGGCGTATTGAAAAATACGCCTTTATTTTTGTATCTTTTTTTTCCTGGAAGGGATTATTCATAACACTTGCTTTCAGAAAGGAATGATTACATGAAAAAGAAAAGCCGCACCTCCTCTCCGTTGAAACGCTGTTTCTGCGGTCTGGTGGCTCTCACCATGACCCTGCCGCTCCTGAGCGGCTGTTCCGGCAATGACAACGGACAGCAGACCTCATCAGGTTCCTCTGTCAGCGTTGTCAGCAGCGTCCAGGAAAGCACCGCTCCGTCTGTCAGTGACGCCAGCGCCTCCGGTGAAATCAGCCAGGAAGAAAGCAGTCACCGTGAAGCGGCCGGCATGACACCTCTGGCCTGGAGGGTGGAGGACAACGATGGACACACCATTTATATGATGGGCACGATTCACTTCGGAGATGAAGCTATGGATCACCTCCCTGATTATTTTGAAACCGCCTATCAGGCCTCCGATGCCATTGCCGTGGAATCAGATATCAATTCTATACTGCAGGATTCCTCTAAAATGATGGCCATCATGAATATGATGGTCTATAAGGACGGCACCACCATCAAGGACCACATTTCCCAGGACACCTATGACCGTGCCGTAGCCCTTCTGAAGGATAAAAAGGCCTATGTGGCCTCTTACGACCTGTACAAGCCCTTCCTGTGGCAGGTACTGCTGACCAATGCCATCGATGCCTACGGCGGCCTGAAAGCCGAGTACGGACTGGATATGAAGGTCCTCCAGCGGGCAAAAGCAGAAAACAAGACCATTCTCGAAATTGAAGATCCCGATGACACATTCAAAATGCTCGACGGCCTTTCCGATGGGCTCAACGAGCTGCTCATGCTGGAATACCTGACGCCCAATGCCGAGGAAGAACAAGGCAAGGCCTCCCGCGAGCTGTATGAGCGCTGGAAAAGCGGTACCATTGACGCATCCATGTCTGACGATATGGGCCTGACGATTCAGGAAAGCAACAAGGTCTATCTTGAGGAATACAAAGAAAAAATCCTGACCGACCGCAACCGGAACATGGTCAAAACCATCGAAGAATACATCCAAAGCGGACAAAAGGTTTTTGTTCTGGTAGGAACCCTCCATTTTGTTGGAGATCAGGGCATCGTCAAGGCTCTGGAAGCTGACGGCTATACCGTAACCCGCCTGCAATAAACCGCATCGCTTGATCGCTATCCCGCCGTAAACGTCTCTGCAGACGCCTACGGCGGTTTTTTGCATCATTCCCATTTCTTCTCCGGAATATTGGGACTCTGTCCCAAACCCTGCCGGGGGAAACCCTTTTTTGAAAAAAAGGGTTATCCCCCGAACCCCTT
>CACYCV010000058.1 GCA_902772955.1 uncultured Ruminococcus sp. | reverse complement strand
TTGCCGGTAAAGTCAATATCCTCGGTAACGTGATAATGGTGATTTACATAGTTGAGCAGCGGCATGCATAATTCATAGAACAGCGCCGCATCTTCAGGCTTGAGCGTCATTTTGAATCCTCCAAGGCATCAAAAGTGTTCCGACGGGTTTGGAAAACAATTCCGTGACATGACCTTTCTTTTGATGTGATTTATGATGCAGTTCCCGTGGTCAGCGTTTATGCCGCAAAAGCCGCTTTACAGTGAGTGATGGTGTGGTAGGCTGTTGGCCGGGCAGCAGCCCTTCGGGGTGTCTGCCCGTGCTGCCGGCATACCACACCATTAGAGGCTCGCTGTCAAGTGGACTGTGGAATATATGCTGACCACCGCTCCAAACTTCCCTCCTCTTATTCTATTTTTTCGAGTTTATCGTGTCAACTTTTATTGTATTACATCACGGCGGATATGGCACTTTTCAATTTCACTTGCAGAGATCGTGCAGCCTTTCCGCCAGTTTTCTTTCGCAGGCTCTCTGCGAACAGTGGCGGCAGGTTTCAATGCCCTTGTATTCATTGCGGGCGATTCTGGGGCAGATTTCGCTCAGGGCGATTTCCTCGATGCCCATGTCCTTCCCTCTCTCTAAAAATGCCCTGTTGTCTCTTCCGGGGAAGAGTGCTGCCGTCATCAGCACAGGCTTTGCCAGCGGACCGCCCAGCCGGCTGGTCAGCGTGTAGATCTCGTTGAGATGATCGGTTTCCAGCTTGCCACTCTTGCAGGAGATAAAGAGCGTATTCACCCCGCAGACCGCCACAACATCCAGCTCGTTGCAGGTTCTGGAAGGTCCCGGACCGTCCCAATCCACCCGCAGGTTGATCTCGCAGTCGCTGAACCACTGCTTGCGAAGCTTCAGGCTCATAAAGGTAAAAAGCTCCAGCGCAGCCCCGGGGTCTCTCAGCGCAGCCATGACAATCGGATTTTTGAAAGTAAAGGAAACCGTGTCGTCCACAAAGGCAATGCCGCCGATCAGACCCAGCGATTCCATCCGGCGCAGATAGTCGGTGTTGACCTTTGATTCCGGCACAGCGGTTCGGTCAATCGAAACCCTCAGCGGATTCCCCGCGTCAATGACCGCCCCCTGAAAGAACAGGACTTTCCTGTGCCAGTCGGATTTGTAACCGATAAAAAGATCCCATATTCTGCGAATATCCGAAATCATCACATCATTCAGTTCGTTAATACTGAAATGCCCCGGCTGATTCAGTTTGCCCGCGTAAGAAAGTGCTATCATTTCCTCCGCGGTAAATGAAGGCGTTTCCAGCTTATCAGCATCCGGCATCAGACGGATATTTTCAAATTTCTTCCTGTCAATGTTGTAATGAAACAGCGGGATGCTCGACTTTTCGGCAAACATGCCCGCAGCAAGCAGCATCAGGTACTTTCCTCCGCAGACTTCCAGCGCGCATTCGGGAAATTCGTCCTTGATTTTGAAAAGTGTGCTGACCATTGTCTGACAGTCGTCGGTATCGACATGGAAAAGCTTGATTTTCGTATGTATGCCGCGTTTATGGAGAAACTCTGCCGCCCATTTTCTGATTTCGTTTTCTCTACTTTTCTCGTGGAAATCGCCCACGAACACCAGGTTTTCCGGAGGAGGATTCATCGCGCACACCGCGAGAATATTCAGGATAGACTGATCGTCGTATAATTCAATGACTGTTTTCAATGATTTTCAATTTCCTTCTGTTTTGATTGATATGTGTGGAAAAAGTATAATTAACTTGACGCTGAAACAATACTATGTTACAATCTAAATAACACAATCATACGGAGATTCTTTCATTATGCAGATTATTCTTACCATGTGCGCACCAGACGGGCTGCGCATTCCTTTCAATTACAACCATCAGCTCCAGAGCGCGATTTACGCAAAGCTCGCCGAGGCAGGGGCTTCGGATTTTTACCACGACGGAGGCTTCCGTTCGGCGCACAGCTACAAGGCGTTTGTGTTCGGCGCGCTGAACGGCAGGCACACGGTTGCGGAGAGGCATTTTGTCTTTGACGGCGAGATAACGCTGGAAATACGAAGCCCTTTCTTCGATTTCTGCGACGCGGTGCAGCGCAGCGCGGAGCTTTCTCCCTGTATAAAACTCTTTGATACCGTGCTGGAAATCCATGATATTTCAGTCGGAAACCGCCACTTCACAGACGGCGAATACCGGTTCCGGACCAATTCCCCCGTCTGCGTTTTCCGCACCGAGCCGGACGGAAACACCACTTATTTTTCGCCTGACAGTCCGGACTTTACGGAATACCTGCTGCTCAATTTCCGCAATAAATTCGCGGCGATTACCGGCAAAGACGCGCCGGAAATAGTTATTTCCCCACAGTTGCGTCAGCGCAAGATCGTCACGAAATTCAAAGACACCTGGGTCAATGGCTGGAAGGGAAATTATAAAATCTCCGGCAGCGGTCAGGCACTGGAATTTCTCTACAACACCGGACTCGGCGCGAAGAATTCCCAGGGATTCGGGCTGCTTGATGTCATCGAATAATGGAGTAATCGAACAAAATATTTCCGGTGAATATTCCGCAGAGTAAAACGGATTGCTCACGGGATTCTTGCTTATTTCATCAGCTTCTCCCAGACCTTCGCGATCATGCGCACATCGTTCATCGCGTCGTGTTCCGCCAGCTCCATACCAGACAGCACCGCTATATCGGGGTCTGGGGAAAGTCCCCTCGCCACGAGCAGCGTGCTGAGATCGTACAGTGGGTAGGGGCCGAGAAAGGTTCTTTCTTCCTGCGCTTTCATCACGCATTGAGAAAAGAGCCGCGCCTCCACGGGGTACTGAACATAGGCAATGCAGACCGCGCTTTCCCGGTGCCTCATCCAAAATTGCCAGAAGCGGTCGAGCATTTCGTTCTCCGTGTTCACAAGCTCGTCGGCATTGGCCAGATAAGGTAGAACATGCTCCCTCACCCATTCAGTCTGAATGTCGCCGGCTTCGGCGTGGGCGGAGAGATACAATCTATCAATCTCCCTGCCGCTTTCGTCGGTCACCAGTGCTGCCACGCTGAGAAATTTTCCGTACAGCCCGTCACATTCCGCGTCTACATAGAATCGGTTCATATGCTGCCCTCCATCATGCCCACAAATGAAAATACACGGATTTCCTTACCGTTCTCATCGACGGCAATTTCCTTTAACGCAATTCGGCATTTGGCGTTTACGGTGAACTTGCCGACCTTTGTCAGGTCTGTTTTTTCCTCACGGATTTCAGGAGGTATTTCATCTATCTTGATGATGGGATTAGTTGAGAATTCTTCCGCCTTTACTTTTATCTGACGTTTTTTCACTTCCACGATCTGCGCTATATACTCTGTGCCGGATTTCTGGATTTCGCATTTTTCCAGCAGACCGAAGCCGACATTGGTTTTGGCTCCCATTCCAAAATCTGTAATAATATTTTCAAAGAGCTTCAATTTCTGTTCGGCGGTGATCTTAACTGTTTTATTATTGACCGTGATCTCAGAATCGCACAGCTTAAACCGGAAGAGGAATACCACGTCCGGCATGACTTTCAGCAGCGTGATGGGATTCGGGTCGGTCAGACCCTGGTACATGCGGGGATTTTCCTTGAGATCAGGATCATAGGAAATATGGGAAGTGATGTTTTCCAGCCCGATCAGATGACCGTTTTTGTCCCCCCTGATGGGGAAAGCGTCAAAGAAAATGTCCTTGCCATGCCCTTCCTCGGCTTCTTTGGAAGGTTTGAAATCCGTATCGTAGGTATGTGTGTGCCCGAAAATATCCACTTCGAGGGCATGTATCTCTTGATCAGTCAATTGAGAGAATTCTTCCTTTACTTCAGCTAAATAGCCTTTTATCAAATCCTTGCTGCCGATAAAGGCGGAACGGAGCATTCCCTTGGCCTCACTGCCGGGAATAACGGGAAGTCCGGTCGTGTAATCCAGCGACATGCCGAGGGCGATTTTGGGCGCGTCCTTGACCAGATCGGTGCTGTGTTCATAGCCAAGCCCCATCAGCAGCCCGGGGTACAGCACCTTGAAAGCGAGTGTCTGCATATCGCCAAACAAAGGGACTTCTTCCTGTAAAAGCTTCCACTTGGAATTGACAAGCTCATGGTTTTTCCTTTGTATGGTTTTCTTTATTTTCTCGTCTTTTTCGTTTCCTTCCGGCATGGACATCACTGATTCATCTTCAAAAAGATCGTAATAGTCCACCCAGAATTGATAGTGGAGATTCATGATTCACTCCCCACTTCCTCTTGGACTGCTTCCGCG
>CACYCV010000057.1 GCA_902772955.1 uncultured Ruminococcus sp. | reverse complement strand
CCCTGCCAGTACTTCATCTGTATCGATGTGCATCCGGTCGCAGATCATCGCAATCTCATTCATAAAAGCGATGTTGATATCCCGCTGACTGTTCTCTATCACTTTGACTGCTTCAGCTGTCTTGATATTGGATACAGGGAAAGTCCCTGCCTTGATCACGATATCATAGACTTTTTTGATCTCGGAAGCAGATTCCGAGTCCATTCCGGAAACGACCTTGCGGATATTTGTCAGGGTATGGACTCTGTCTCCGGGATTAATACGTTCCGGGCTGTATCCGATCTTCCATTCGACGCCGCACTTCAGCCCGGATTCCTTTTCGATGATCGGGACACAAATATCTTCCGTCACACCGGGGTAGACAGTAGATTCAAAAACGACGATCGTCCCGGGTGCAATGTTTTGCCCAACAGTCCGGGAAGCCCTTTCTACCGGGCGAAGATCAGGGCTGTTGTCTTCATTGACAGGTGTCGGAACCGCAACAATGATAAACTTTGCTTCCTTCAGCCGAGCCGGATCAGAAGTAAACTCTACCGTTGTTTTTTTGATCGCTTCCCCGATCTCATTTGTGGGATCGATTCCATTCTGATATTCGCTGATACGCTTTTCATTGATATCAAAACCAATGACCTTGATATGTTTGGCGAACTCCACCGCAATCGGCATGCCAACATAGCCCAGCCCGACAAGTGCAAGTTTTTCGTTTCCGCTGATCAGTCCCTGATAAATTTCAGAATATTCCATAATTTTCAACCTATGATTTCCGAATAATTCCATTTATCATTCTATAATTGTTTTGCAGACCAGATCGATATCTTCTTCACTGATATACGGATGGATCGGCAGGCTGAGGCAACGGTTTGAAGCCTCGATCGTATTCGGATACATCTCATCACTGAGATCCATCCATTTATAGGCCTCCTGCTGATGAAGTCCCCGCGGATAATAGATCATGGTCGGGATCCCTTTTGATTTCAGATATGCCTGTTTGGCATTTCTTTCTTCCCGATTTTTCAGCAATATCGTATACATCGCCCAGGAAGATCGATATCCCGGAAGAACAGTCGGAGTAACAACATGGTCCTTCAGCCGTTCCGTATATATTTCCGCTGCTTTATTCACATCATCCAGTTCATGATCAGCCAAAGCTTTAAATTTCGGCAGTAAAATCGCTGCCTGGATCGTATCCAACCGGCTGTTGATCCCGATCTCACGGTTATCATATTTATCTACAGGGCTTTTCCCCTGAGCCCTGATAGAACGCAGCCGGGCATCTTCTTCATCGTTGTCAGTGAATACCGCTCCTCCATCACCATAGCAGCCGAGCGGTTTGGACGGAAAGAACGATGTCGCTGACATATCTCCAAATGAACATGCCCGTTTTCCCCGGATATCTCCACCAAAGCCCTGTGCGCCGTCTTCCAGTACCTTCAAGCCATATTTTTCTGCAATGGGGAGGATCCTGTCATAATCAGCAGGCTGACCGCAGAGATCCACCGGAACAATCACCTTAGGCGTCAGTTTCCCTTCATCCAAAACCCGTTTGATCTGGAATTCCAGCGCATCAGGATCCATATTGAGCGTCTTCAGATCAATATCGACAAGAATTGGTGTCGCACCGAGAACAGAGGAAGAACCGGCAGACGCAAAGTATGTAAAATCCGAGGTGAAAACCGCATCACCGGGACCGATCTTCCAAGTCATCAGCGCCAGCTGCAGTGCATCCGTTCCGTTTCCGCAGGTAACACAGTGTTTCCGTCCGACATATTCCGCCAGTTTATTCTCAAGTTCAGTAACCGGTTTTCCCAAAATAAACGCAGAACTGTTTATGACATCCCTGATTCCGGCATCGATTTCATCTTTCAATACTTGATATTGTGCGCCTAAATCCCGAAATTGCATTTCATTTCACTTTCATTTTTACAACTATTCATTTAGAATATTATACGGCACATCATTGATAACAGCCGTATTTATTTTAACATATTTCGTTTGGACTTGATTCGTTTGTTATATTTATTCCAAAGTAAAAATACGTTATTACTGCTCAGATAATAATTCTATCTGTCCCTGAACAAATTGGTATTTTCTTCCGCAATCCGGACAGGAAAGATCATCTTGCAGAATTTGTCCGCATTCACAGACCCAACCTTTCCTTTTCGCGGGTACCCCAAGCATTAAGGCATGAGCGGGAACATCTGAAGTAACCACCGCTCCGGCTCCGATCATGGCCCACTCACCGATTGTATGATTACATACAACTGTAGCATTTGCTCCAATGGAAGCACCTTGTTTTATCAGAGTCTTTTTATATGCAGCATGACCTTTGGGATATTTAGCACGGGGTGTTAGATCATTGGTAAAGACACAGGATGGTCCGCAAAAGACATCATCTTCTAATTCAACTCCTTCGTAAAGAGAAACATTGTTCTGCAGTTTGCAGCCATTCCCGACCTTGACATTATTGGAAACATTTACATTCTGGCCCATTGAACAATTTTTTCCGATCCGCGCACCGGATTGAATATGACAAAAATGCCATATTTTTGTTCCCGCGCCGATTTCAACATCATCATCAACAATACTTGTCGGATGAACAAAGAACTCACTCATCTGATTTCTCCTGTTATTACAATTTTGGTTCCGTGCATCAGATTTATGACGCTCTTATTTATCAAACCGTCCTGAAAAATCCAGTGTAGAGCAGCTTTCAAGCGGCAGTTGAACAGGTCGATGTTCCGCAGCTGATTTATAGATGGCCAGAACCAGTTCCAAAGCCCGTTTTCCTGCTTCAGCATCAACATAAGGCTCACGATGGTTTTTGATTGCATCAATTACGTCCGCATAAAGAGGCGTATGACCGAAGCCATAAACATTCGGTGGATTTTCCCGAAATTTCGACTTTACATCATTCGGATCATCCAGACCATCTTCGAACAGCCACTCTTCAATGATATTGTCACTGGTCCCGGCCGCTTTCGCTGTACCCTTTTCTCCGAAAATATAGAGCGTCTCT
>CACYCV010000056.1 GCA_902772955.1 uncultured Ruminococcus sp. | reverse complement strand
GTCATGAATCCTCCAAAACGGTTCGGATCATTCCGGGCTATGCCTATGATCAGTATGGCAGCAGCTGGCAGCTTGCCGATTCGACGGGAGCGACGCAGCCTTATCAGCTCCGGAAAAATGACAACAGCGATGCCGCGGCCGTCGGTCTTGATGATGCCGATTATCTCTATATCCGCAACAACAATGCCGACCTGTGGGATAATCTCCACATTACCTTCTATGATGCAGGCGGCGGTTCCGTTTTCCGGACAGGTACCGGCTATGTCATGGAGTATGCAGGAACACAGGATGGCTATCAGTATTTCAGAATCCCGATTCCGGTCAATGCCGCCAGATTCTCTGTCAACAACGGAAGCAATCAGGCAAGCAGCAAGGTCACAGGTCTTTATCCGCTCCTGCGTCACGACAATGAGAATACGGCTGCCACTGCCACAGGAACCCAGGTGTATGAGATTGTAAGCTCCACGGCATTGAAGCTGGTTTCCCCGGAGGAAAATATAACGGTACATACCACCATTACCGAAGGAACGGAAGCCAGGAGTGAAGGGATCGACTATACGATCCGTACCCATTCCGAAGGCAATGATACGGTCAGCGACTGTGTCTGGATTGAAAATACGGCCGATTGGACGGAGTCGGATTTCTATGACATTCACTTTCGGTTCTATGATGCCGGGGGACAGCGGATTACCTCTGACACGAAGGAGTATCCTGCTTTCAAGCGTGCCGACCGAAATCTTCATCACTGGATCTGCAAGGAAATTCCGGTGAAAGCGGCTTCCTTCAGTATCACCAAAGGGAATACCGTCCGGCGGTATGACATTTATCTTCAGGCAGCTTCCGGTTCCGCGAAAAGCTTTACCGGCGGGGATATGATCTATCAGACCAGGAGTGACGGCACCCTGACTCTGGCCTGGCCTACTGCAGGAGACTATCAGAACAGCGCCGGTTCCGACACTGCCAATGATGATTTTGGTGAAAACACCCGCGGCGATTTCCTCTATCTGGTTGATACGGCCAACGGCTCCTCCTGGGATGAACTGTATGCGGTATTCTATCAGGAGGACGGGATCACCGAGATCCGCAATGAAAGCGATGAGACGCATATCGGTGCGGTTCCACTGGGAACCCTCAGCCGGACCAGCGAAACCGTTGATTCGGGCGTTACTACCTCCGTGCCTGAGGCTGCCGGGTCCTGGTACAGAATCAATACCCCGAAAAATGCCGCTTCCTTCCGGCTGTATCACGGAGACGGCAGACACTCCGATCAGGCTTATCCCATCTATCCGCTCCAGGGAAGCTATTCCTCCCGTAAAAAGGACTATACCCTTGGTCACATGGAGTACAGTATTCCGTCTGCCGGAAGCGGAGGTGCCTATGCTCTGAGTCTGATCTATCCTGTCTTTACCGAAACAGAGGAGGCAGTCAATCCCTACAGTGAGGGTATTCCCCAGGAAGAGGGCTTCACTCAGACGGCGGACTCTGTCAACCGGGCCAATGACGCACCCCTGACCCGTTATTCAGAAATTGAGAATTTTGCTTCTCTGCCGTCAGCAGAAGGAAGCGGCATGTCGGACAAAGCTCCCTCTGACACGCCGGTGTTTTATGCCGCCGACTCCGATACGATCTGCTACGGGTGGACAGAGCATTCCTATTACAACGAGATCCGTTTTGCGAAGCCGGACAGCTGGAGCGGGGTCAGTGCCTATTTCTTTGCCCCTGTCGACAGCAATACAGCTTCGATTCCGGAATGGCCCGGTATCGATATGACGGATACAGGAGAAACCTATCCGGTTTCCGGTTCCGAAAAAGAGGTTTATTCTCTGAAAATACCCAAGGACAGCAATGGAAATGACTGCTTTACCAAGGTGATTTTTACAGGCCTTTCATCCGGTACCAGAAAACAGACGGTTGATATCGAGCTGGTTTCAGGAACATACGGACATGGTTATCTTTACTATGTTACCGGAACCAATTCGGAAGATAAAAACGAGGTATCCTATGATGAGCAGATTGATCATCAGCCTCCGGAGCAGATCACGGACAACCGGATTCGTTTCCGGAATATCCAGGGATGGACGGCACCGATTACCGCAGCCTTTACGGTCGGCGGATCGGAGCAGTGTCCTTCCGAAATGACACCGGAGGGCGAAGATATTTATAGCTGCATTGTTCCTGAGGGAGCAACGGCGGTGACATTCCGTGATGATTCCGCTACCCCGGCAACGACATCAATTACATTTGGCGTGGATGATAACGGCGGCAAAAATATGATCTGCTTCACCGATTCCGACAACTGGAGAAGCTCCTCCGACAGCGGACGCTTGTATGCCTACTACTACGGTGGTGTGGATGGGGAATATACGGCGTGGCCGGGTGTTGCTCCGGAAGGAAGCTATACCGATAACAGCGGAAACACTGTATTTTACTTCCGTCCTCCCGTCGATACCCTTAACCCGGATAGCTATTTCTATCCCTATGTTATCTTCAATAACGGTTCCTCCGATTCCAGGAGTATCACCCAGAAGGCAGTCTGTCAGACGGGAATGATCTATACTCCCGACAGTGCAGACCACGTGGCCTACGGCAGTGTCACTTCCGCTGCCAGTGCGGTGTCCCTTCAGAGCAAAACGGCCGCCGGCTATCAGAAGCAATCCTATGAAGGTTATTCACCAAAGGATAGGTTTATTTATCTGGTGAATAACGGCACCCAGAATGTGGCCGACCTTGGAGACAGCACCAGATTCAGGTTGGATGAGCTGCATGTTACCTTCTATTCCGATGAAGACGGTACTGCTGCTGTGGGAACCTCAGAGCCGGGTTACTATGCCGATCGCCTGGAATACGGTCATTATCAGGGTGAGGATGTCTACAGAATCCGTGTTCCTTCTGATGCGAAATATTTCCGGATCAGCAATGGTCAGGGAAAAGGCAGCGGTCCCCAGGATCATTATCGTCTCGCCCGGACGGTTCCGGTCAATACGATATGGCAGGAGAAGTACTTAAACTGACATATCTGACAGAAAACAACCGACTCACGATTCACTTTCTGTCAGAGGGTCAGACCCCCATTACCGTGAAATATTCCCTTGAACAGGATACCCTCCATATCTGGGATTCTTTCGGAAAGGATACCATATATATTAGGGTAAAAGACTGAAATCACTGAATAACCTAAGGCGGATCTTCGTTGAAGGAATTGGTTCTGGACGCAGTGAGGCACGAAATCAATTTTGTTGATCTTTGATAAAAAACACAAGTTTTTTTTGGAAAGGGGTCGGGTTTGGGACAGAGTTCCGATATTCCTGAGAAGAAGGTTGATTTCCGCGTCACCGAAGGGAAATTTGATTGCATTCTGATGAAAAAGATGATATAATTATATTAGAAAGACATACGATAATTCAGAAAGGGGATTATGAGCAATGAAATCTGCCATAGCAAAAATTCTGACACTAGCCCTTGCCGTTTCTATGGTTGCCGGTGCGGCAGTAGGATGCGGTGAGAATTCCTCCGATACCAACCGGAACTCCACTTCTGCGGCAACAGGTTCGCAGGGTTCGGTTTCCGGTCAGACAATGCCGGAAAATACCGGAATGGCTTCGGTTCCTTCGCAAACATCCGTTCCTTTGGAAGCATCCGCTCCGTTGACTTCGGAATCCTCCGGAAACCTGTCGCCCCACACACTTAGTCAGGCTGATGTTGTCGGCAAATGGAAGATGTCAGTGGACGATCATTCCGTGGAAGCGGTTATTCAACTTTTCAAGTCTTCTAACGTGGATATGCTCTCCGGGATGGAAAAGCTGATGACCAGAGACGAGATTGTGTCTTTTCTGACGCAGGAAACGGATCTCGTATTATTTGAATTCGAGCAGGACGGTACCTTCAAAAACTTAATGGATCTTTCCCGCATACCGGAGGTAGCCAAAAGGATGTCTGCGGAGATGCTGAAAATATTAAAGAGAACGGATCTTGACACAGCCTGTTCGATGTTTGGCGGAGATCCTGATCAGATGAAAAGTATGCTGGAAGCGCAGGGGTTGACCTGGGAGCAGTATCTGGAGAACATCTCTCTTACGGATACCTTCGTTGATGCCTCCGGTCAGAAGCTGCTTGAAATTATCAAAAGCCAATATCCCATTGATAACAATTTTGCAGTGTTGAGTACTTGTCAGTATCGCATTGAAAATGACAGGCTGGTGGTTGATGATAAAACAGGAACCGCTGTCTATTCTTATGATGGGACGGCTCTCGTGGTAGAGAGTCTGAAAAGTACGGGTGAGTCCTCCCAGGCAATTGACGGTTCAACTCTGAAGCTGGTTGAGGGAATCAGACTTGTGAGGGCATCCTGATCATTCCGATCCATCACATTTTTTGCAGCGGCAGACATTCCGCAGTGTCAGCCGCTGCTTTTGTATAGGCGTTCTCTGCCTATGAAGTCAAAAAGGAAGGTGATCTTGTGGGTGACAATAGCTCTGCGCGGAAAAACAAAAAGAAAAAACCGAAATTCAGTATTGTGTTCAAAAGTGTTCTGGGAATTGTATCCCTCCTGATTGTTTTTTCTGTTATTGTCAGTGTCATCGGTTTCAAAAGCTTTACCGATGCCCTGCTGGAGCAGTATTCGGAGGGCGCCTTTCTGACAGCAAAGACGGCCGTTATGGAGCTGGATTTCGATAAAATGGAGGAATATGCCCAAAGCGGCGGCACTACACCGGACTATCAGGCTGCGCTGCAGTCTATGGAAAAGCTGTGCAATTCCTCCGGGGCCACCTTCATTTATGTCATCCGTCCTGATCTGACGGATTATCGGCACATTACCTTCCTGTTTTCTACCATCAACGAAAAAAGCAATTATTCCCGCTATGAATTCGGCTATGTCCGTGAAACTACCAATGAGGAATACATGGAAAAATACCGCCGTCTGTATGAAGGCGTATCGGATCACGAGCTGGTCATCCGGGACCAGGGATATATCGAAACCGATCCTCATATTACAGCCATGGTTCCCGTCACAGATTCCAGAGGAAAAATCACCGCCATTCTCTGTGTGCAGCGTCAGATGGATCAGCTGGTTGTTGTCCGCAACAGCTATATCCGGAGGGTAGTGCTGGCAATGGCCGCTCTGATGCTGCTGGTTATCGTTGGGCAGGTTTTCTATCTTCATCATGTATTTCTGCGTCCGGTCAGGAAAATTACCGAGGAAGCGAGCCGCTTTTCCCACGAAAACGATCTGCCTGACAAAAAGCTGGGTCAGACCGTCAGAACCAGGGATGAAATCGGCCTGCTTGCCGGTTCCATCGATCGGATGGAAGAGCGTATCGTCAGATATGTGGAGGATCTGACAAAGGCCACTGCGGAAAAAGAACGTTTTGCAGCCGAGCTTGAACTGGCAACCAGGATCCAAACCAGTATGCTGCCGAATATTTTCCCGCCCTTCCCTGAGAAAAAGGAAATTGATCTGTATGCCTCCATGGATCCTGCCAAAGAGGTCGGCGGGGATTTCTATGACTTTTTCTTTGTGGATGACGATCATCTCTGCCTGGTGATTGCTGATGTATCCGGCAAGGGTGTTCCTGCTGCCCTGTTTATGATGTCGTCCAAGATTATTTTGGCCGATTACGCCAAAATGGGAAAATCACCCGCCGAAATTCTGACGGCAGCCAATCAGAACATCTGTGCCGGCAGCCATGAAAATATGTTTGTAACGGTTTGGCTGGGAATTCTGGAATTATCCACCGGCAGACTCACAGCAGCCAATGCAGGACATGAATACCCGGCATTACTGCAGCCGGAGGGCAGCTTTGAGCTTTTTAAGGACCGGCACGGCCTGGTTCTGGGAGGATTTTCGGGAATCAGATATCGGGAATACACCCTGGATCTGAAACCGGGATCCCGCCTGTTTGTTTATACCGACGGCGTTCCGGAGGCTACCGATCAGGACGGACAGCTTTTTGGAACCGACAGAATGCTGGAAGCCCTGAACCGGAAGCCGGATGCTTCCCCTCAGGAGCTGCTGCAGGAAGTCAGAAACGCTGTGGATGCCTTTGTCAGGGATGCGGAACAGTTTGACGACCTGACGATGCTTTGCATCGAATACAGAGGCACAGACAGGGAAGGACAGGACGACTGCCAATAAAGGAAACGAACTCCCTGGCCGGTGGATGCTTCAATTAAAAGGCGGCAGCGGTTAATGCTGAGGGCAATGCTCTTTCGTTTATAGGAGAGAGGTGTTTGGATGAAAATCAAGGTTTATACGGCCGATGTCTGCGTACTGGAGGATCAAGGACTGTTTGACCGGCTTTACAGATTTGTTTCACCGGAGCGCAGAGCCAAAACCGACCGGATGCGGTTCGATAAGGATAAGCGGCTGTCATTGGGGGCCGGAGCACTGCTGGAGAGAATGCTCGCTGAATGCGGTGTGACGGATTTTACCTTTACCACGGAGCAGAACCGGAAACCCCGGCTTGCCGGAAGAAACGACATCCGGTTCAACCTTTCTCATTCCGGAACAAAGGTGATGTGCACCGTTTCTGATGAGGATATTGGCTGTGACGTAGAACGGATTACCGAAATCAACATGGAAATTGCCAGACGCTTCTTCTTTCAGGAGGAATATCTTGCTCTGATGCAATGTTCCGGAGAAGGGGAAAGAAACGACCTCTTTTTTCGTTACTGGACCCTCAAGGAGAGCTTCATGAAAGCAACGGGACTTGGGTTCCGTCTGGCGCTGGATTCTTTTTGCATTTTGCTGAGCGATGGAGAAATCTCTCTGAGGCAATCCGTTGACAAAAGACCTTATTGCTTCCGTGAATACTTTCTCCATGACGGCTACCGTTATGCCGTTTGCAGTGTCGGACAGCAGGAGCTTCCCGAAGAGATGATCCGCTGTGATTTCCGTGACTTCTGATTTTTACGAAATCATGCCTTCTTTCTATAGAATTTGACTGTCAGAATCTGACGTTCGTTGAATTTCCCGGAATAATCACAGCGCTCGCGGGAAAAAAGAGGATAAATCCGGTAAAAAAGAGGATAAATCCGGGATTAATCACAATTAATCCCGGAAAAATACTGCAAAGTAAAGTAAAGAAAAGGAAAGTAAAGAAAAGTAAAGTAAAGAAAAGTAAAGTGTGAACCGGTTCCCGGTTCTTTTGCACTTGTGCAGCCCGTTTGCTTCCTGCTATGCGTAAGATTAGCAGACACACACGACTTGGTGAGTGATGTTGTATTTTCGTTGTTGGTTTAACCGGCTAATTTGGCATTCCACAGTGTGTGGGCACCTAACGAACATTTCCGGTTTACGCATCGGGCTTTCCGGGCGGGGGTGCCCCCAGGAAAATCAATTTTTTAAAATATACCCTTTTTTCTGTTGTTCTTTGATGGAAAAAACACAAGTTTTTTTGGAAAGGGGTTCGGGGAATAACTCTATTTTTCAAAAAAAGGTTTTCCCCGGCAGGGCTTGGGACAGAGTCCCAATATTCCGGAGAGGAAAGTTGATTTCCGTGTCACGCACCTGGAGCGTATTGACAAAAAATACGGGTTGTAGTAGAATTTTGAGGAAAAAAGAATAAGGAAGGATAAAAATGGAATTTGATGTCATCAACATTCTGTATTACTGCGGTATGATCCTGCTGTTTACAAAGCTGCTGGGAATGCTGGCCAGAAAACTGGGTCTGCCTCAGGTGGTCGGAATGATTCTCGCAGGTCTGCTTATCGGACCGGCCATTTTCTCACAGATGGGGCTTGGTTCCTTCAAGGGACTTGTCTCTCCCTCTCCTGCGGAAATGAACGTTCTTAAAAGCTTTTCCCAGATCGGCGTTGTGTTTATTCTGTTTTCCAGCGGACTGGAAACAGGACTGCAGGATCTGAAAAAAAGCGGTGCGGCAGCTTCTGCCATTGCCCTGGCAGGTGTGCTGGTGCCTGTGGCGCTTGGTACCGGCGGGGTATTGCTGTTTATGGGTGGCAATGTCACAGAGGGCAAATTCATGAACGCTCTCTTTGTGGGAATGATTCTTGCCGCCACCAGCGTGGGCATTACTGTAGAAACTCTTCGTGAGCTGGGAAAACTGAACACCCGGGTGGGAACTACCGTTCTCAGCGCTGCGATTATTGACGATGTTCTTGGCATTATCCTGCTTAGCATTGTCACAAGCATCAGCGGAGGCGGAAATCTCTGGATCACCCTGCTGAAAACCCTCGGATTCTTTGTTTTTACCATTGGTCTTGGGGTTATTCTCCGGATAATTTTCAAAAACCTGGAAAAGAAGTATCCCAAAACAAGACGAACCGGCATCTTTGCTCTTGCTATGTGCTTTTTCTATGCCTTCTGTGCGGAAAAGCTCTTTGGAATCGCAGCAATTACCGGCGCTTATATGGCAGGTCTGATGCTCAGCGGGCTCAGTGATACCAAATTCGTTGACCGTAAGGTGGTTATCAGCGGCTATATGATTTTCACTCCGATGTTCTTTGCCTATATCGGCATCAGCGCCGATTTCAGTCACTTCAAGCCTTCTGAACTTGTTTTTGCACTGGTCTTTGTGGCTCTCGGCATTTTGGGAAAAATTTTTGGCTGTGCTTTGACGGCAAAGCCCTTCCGTTATTCCAACCGGGAAGCTCTGACCATCGGATTTGGTATGATTGCCCGGGGAGAGGTTGCTCTTGCCATCTATGCAACCGGTTGTGGGCTGATTTTGTACGAAGGGGATAAATTGGTAGGAATTGATCCTCTGGTACCGACTATTTTCCTGATTGTCATCACCTCCATGCTTTGTCCGATTTTCCTGAAGCTGATGTTCAAAAATCAGAAAAACGAAATAGTGGATGATAAGGTACATCCCGCTACCATCCATTATGAAGCCATTGAAAAAAATTCCGGCTCCGAATGAACCATATTCCCTGATTCCCTGTCAGAAAGGGAACAGGCGGCGTTCCGGAACCTGAAAGCTGTTCTCTGCTGCAATAGAGAACGGCTTTTCTTTTTGAAAAAAATACGTCCGAAATATCTTTGAAAGAGAACCCGATGTATTGGCCGTCAAAAAAGAGAGTAAGAATAGTTGGTGGGTGAAGAACCACTGCAGATAATCTGACAAAAGCACAACACATTATGCGTCTGGTGTACGCAGGGGGCTTTCCGGTCGCCCCCTGCACCCCTTCGGGCGGGAAATTAATAAGGAGAGGCTTGCAAAGTGTTCTTCCGGTCAAAAAAGAACCGCTCCAGAGCGCTCCGTAAGGAGCGTGAGGAGCGGCAGCCGCGGCCAAAAAGTATAGACCGGCAAAATCGAGCGGAACGGAGTGGAGCGCGACGCGAATCGACAGCGGAGGCACTCCGCCGC
>CACYCV010000055.1 GCA_902772955.1 uncultured Ruminococcus sp. | reverse complement strand
CTTCTCCGGAATATTGGGACTCTGTCCCAAACCCTGCCGGGGGAAACCCTTTTTTGAAAAAAAGGGTTATTCCCCGGACCCCTTTCCCAAAAAACTTGTGTTTTTTCATCAAAGAACAACAGAAAAAAGGGTATATTTTTTAAAAATTGATTTCCCTGGTGCGCGGCTTCCGCTCCTCACGCTCCTCACGGAGCGCTCTGGAGCGGTTCTTTTTTGACCGGAAGGACGCTCTGCAAGCCTCTCCTTTTGGGGAGGTGGCACGAAGTGCCGGAGGGGTTCATATAGCAACTCACTTCACTAAACAACACACTTGAATGCGAAATATATTTACTACATTGCCCGCAGGGACACCACCGCCAGTGTCAGTGAAATATCTTTTTCATTTGTGATGAATCAGACGGATTGTTTTTCAGCTCCTCTTTCCCAAAGCGGAAGGCATTAAAAAAAGATCATAGTTACTACATTTCGCTGCGGCATCCGGATAAATTTTTACATAATTTCATTTGTGTTTTGGATCAGAATAGAGTAGAATATTATTGGGGAAGTCGACACGGATCTGTCTGCTTCCGGCTGCTATTCTATCACAGGAGTTGCTTTTTCCATGAAAAAATATCTTTCATTCCTGCTGGTTGTGCTCACACTGCTGTCGGTTTTCTGTCTGACACCGGTACAAGCCTCCGCCGCAGAATTCAATATTGATTTTGAAACCAGTTGTACGGCTCTCTATCTGGAAAATATCGACACCGAAACCGTTGTCTATCAGAAGAATGCCGATATGCGACGCTATCCGGCCTCCACCACCAAAATCATGACCTATATTGTCACAGCAGAACACGTCAAGGATATGAAAAAAACCAATATCAAGATCAAAAGCAGTGTCCTCCATCAGTTGGACAATACCGGCAGCTCCCTGTCCGGTATTATGGCAGATGAAACTCTCTCCATTTATCAGCTGCTTCACTGCCTGATGATTCCCTCCGGCAATGATGCGGCTTTGATTCTGGCGGACTATATCGGGGAGGGCAGCACAGAACGCTTTGTGCAGATGATGAACGATAAAGCCAAGGAGCTTGGGTGCCAAAATACACATTTTGCCAATCCCCACGGGCTGAACGATCCCAACCATTATACCACCGTCCACGATATGGCTATCATTGCCAAGTATGCGCTGACACTGCCCTATTTTCTTGAAATTACCGATACCACCACCTCCGATATTATCGGGGAGGATCGCTATCTGGTCACCACCAACTGGCTGATTGATGCCTATCGGGGCGGAGAAAAATATTATTATCCCTATGCCCACGGCATCAAAACCGGCGTTACCGGAAACGATTCCGGCTACTGTCTTGTTTCTACCGCTACCAAGGGAGGCTATACCTACCTTTGTGTGGCATTCGGCGCTCCCTATGAGGATGAAAACGGGGAACAATATGAAAACGGCGCCATGCTGGATTCCATTCACCTGTATGACTGGGCTTTTGATAACCTGAGCATCAAAACCATCATTGACAAAAACGATCTGGTCAAGGGCATCAACCTGAGATTTGCCTGGAACAAAGACACCCTGCAGCTGTCTCCCGCCCAGAGCTATGCCACAATCCTTCCGGATGAGGTGGCTATTTCCAGTATCGACAGAGAATACCATCTGCCGGACAGCGTGGATGCCCCTGTCAAAGCGGGAGATGTCATCGGCAGCGTGACCCTCAGCTATGCCAATACGGAGCTTTGTACCATCGACCTGATTGCCTCTGAAAATGTCGACCGCAGTGAGCTGCTGACCTCCATTGACGGCATCAAAAACGTTGTTACCTCCAAATGGTTCCTTCTGTCCATGGCTGTCATTGCCTTTCTGGTGGTCATCTATTTCATTGTCGTCATGATTTATAAACGAAAGAAAAAGACCCAGCGCCCTGTCAAAAAATACCGGAAATTCTGATTTGCACTTCTGCTTTTCAGCACCGTGTCCTGTTTTGGACACGGTGCTTTTAATTTTCTCTTGACAAATCCGTATATACTGTGTATACTGTACATATACAGTATACATAACTTAAAGGAAGCGATATGCATGCTGATTTATATTGACAGCAGAAGCAGTATACCCATCTATGATCAGATCGTCACACAGATTAAAGATCAAATCATCAGTGGCACGCTCAAACAAGACGATATGCTGCCTTCCATCCGAAATCTCGCCAAAGAACTGCGGATCAGTGTCATAACCACTAAAAGAGCATACGAGGAGCTGGAACGAGAGGGTTTTGTCTACACCATCCCCTCTAAAGGCTGTTTTGTTGCTCCCAAAAACATTGAAATACTGCGGGAACAAAACCTGAAGGAAATCGAAAGGCATCTGCAGGAGGCAGTACGACTGTCGGCACGCCTTTGTCTGACAGCAGATGATCTGCTGTCCATGCTGAAAAATGAAATGGAGGAATCAGAATGAATGCCATCGAAATCAAAGGACTTAGCAAAAAGCTGAAGGACTTTCAGATTGACAATCTGAATTTGACCCTGCCCAGCGGGTGTATCACAGGACTGATCGGTGAAAACGGCGCCGGCAAAAGCACCACCATCAAGCTGATTCTCAATTTGCTGTTCAAGGATCGGGGAACCGTCACCCTGTTAGGAAAGGATAACGTAAAGGAGCTGGATCTTGTCAAGGAGGACATTGGTGTCATCTTTGACGAGTGCAGCTTTCCTCCGGATCTGAATGCCCGTCAGATCGGCAAAATCATGAAGGGCAGCTATCGGCAATGGGATGCGGAAACATACGAAAACTACCTGACTCAGTTTGAATTGTCCCCCAAAAAAAGCATCAAAAACTATTCCCGGGGCATGAAAATGAAGCTGTCCTTTGCCGTCGCCCTGTCTCATCAGGCCAAATTACTGATTCTGGATGAAGCCACCAGCGGACTGGATCCGGTTGTCAGAGATGATATTATTGATCTGCTGATGGAGTTTACCAAAGAGGAGGATCGTTCCATTCTTATTTCCTCCCATATCGTCAGCGATCTGGAAAAAATCTGCGATTATATTGCGTTTCTTCACAAAGGGAAGCTCCTGCTTTCGGAAGAAAAAGACAAGCTGTATGAGCAGTACGGTGCCATTCACTGCAGCGAACAGCAGCTTTCCGAGCTTCCCCCAAAGTCTGTCATCGGCAAAAAGGTCGGTTCCTTCGGAGCGGAAGCCATCGTCCTCAAAACCGCTGTCCCGGAGGAAATTGCCTGCTATCCCATTGATATCGAAAAGCTGTTTATCTTCATGGTAAAGGAGCATGATTGACATGAAAGCACTGCTACGCAAGGATTTTTATCTGATGCTTCGGCCGGTTTCACTGCTCCTCCTGCTGGTCTTTTCACTGGGAGCCATGGTCAGCCTCAGTACCCAGAATCAGGAAACCACCGTTTCGGATCTGGTCATGTTTGGCGCCATGATTACGCTGTTATCCAGTGTGTTCCCGCTGGCCTGTCTGGGAGAAGATGAACACAGCCGATGGGAGCAGTTTGCCGCCACCATGCCTTTTAACAAACGCATCTATATTAGCGAAAAATATCTGCTGTCGGTAATTCATTCTCTGTATTTTACTCTGGCTCTCACAGCGGGAACCTCCGTCTGGATGCTGAAATATTCCTGCTTTGACATCCAACGGCTTTTTTTGCTGATGTCCGTTAATCTCTTCACGGCAGCCCTGTTGTATTCTATTTCCCTGCCGGTAACCTTTCGTTTCGGTTCCCTGAAAGGCACCCTGATGATGATTATCCTGTTGGTGTGCTTTCTCTTCGGGGTAGTTCTCGTCATTTCATCCAACGCCCGTTCTGTCAATTTACAGGCGATTACCGGCTGGATTCAGAATAACCGGCTGCTGCTGTCACTTTGTCTTCTGTTGGTTTCCGCGGCGATGCTGCTGTTGTCCTTGCTGCTGTCTGTCCGGCTGTTCCGGAAAAAGCAATATTAAAAGGAGGGTTAATGATGAAAGGAATGATATGGGCTTCTTTCTATCGAATCAAGCGAGGAATGTTTCTTGCCACCCTGCTGGTGCTTCTGACATTTGAAACCGGGATGGTATTTCTGACCACATCCCAACAGGCTGACCCTTCCAGCCCTGACTTTTGGATCCAGTCCGTCATATTATCTATCCTTGTCATGGTCCTGTTTGTGGACAAACCGGTTCTGGAGGGAAACAAGTGGTTCCTCTATAGCATGACCCTACCCATCAGCAAGAAAAAGTATATCCTATCAAAATTTCTCAACGGATTTCTGATTTGCCTGGCCGACTCTCTGCTCTTTACGCTTCCCCCACTTCTGTTTCAGCTGAGACTGAACAGCTTTGATCTGACCTCCCTGGTGTTGGGCTTCAGCATCGTTTTCGGCATCGTTTTCCTGCTGTATGCCCTAATTGCCTTCCTCGAATACAGCTTTCCCATCATTGTTTACATCATTCTTTGTACCGTTTTGTTTTTGGGGATTAATCTGTCGCTCTATTTGCTGGACACAAAAAATCTATTGGCCAAGGCCTATCGTCTTTTCCAAAACAGTGATCTCCGTCTGCTGACCTGCGGGATCCTCTCAGGCACCATGCTGCTGTCCGTCTGCCTGATGGCAGTCACTATGCTTTTGTTTCCCAGACGGCAGCCGGTACAGTAATCAACCATCCCGGTACATTATAAACTACCCTCAGGAAGCATGGATATATTCCGTGTCTCCTGAGGGCAGCATCGTCTTATCTGAAAAAAACAATATTTTGTACCCGGTTGTCATTTGCTGAATCTGATTTTGGATAGCCACAAATATTTTCATTAAATAAGCCCCCGACACATAGTGACGGGAGCTTTTCTAATGACCCGGACGAGAATCGAACTCGTGTTACCGCCGTGAAAGGGCGGTGTCTTAACCGCTTGACCACCGGGCCAGAAAAAGAATAATGAATAGTGAATAATGAATAGCGAATAATCGACAGCGTCGTTACCCAGCTATTCATATCCGTATTCACATTTGGTAGCGGCAGTGGGATTTGAACCTACGACACTCCGGGTATGAACCGAATGCTCTAGCCAACTGAGCTATGCCGCCATACATCGTTGATTTTCTTAACAATCAGCTCTATTATTATAACGCATTGGCTTATCCTTGTCAAGCGTTTATTTCTATTTTTTGAAAATAATTCTATACAACTTGTATATATTTTTTGAGCTATACTATTTGTTATTTTTGTTTGAAATTTTTTCTGTAATACGGACACAAATGCCATCAGGATATTTCCAGGTTATAACAGGGCAAGAGGAAATCGTCCCTGTGCGTACTTCCGGAACCGTTTGAAGCTTCCTGCTTTTTTACAAATGGTAGATTTTCGAGAAAAAACAAGTTTTCCTATGGATCATTAAGTTTTCAACACTCAAATGTTGAAAAGGTTGAAAACTTCTCAACACGGCTGTTGAAGTACATCTATGGTTTTTGGGGAAAATCAGGTCGATTTTACCACTATATATAGATGTTCCCCAAAAATCAAGCCATATTTTTCTGTAATATCCGACTTTATTTTTACAAATGGTATTATGTTTTAAACTCATTCAACATTCAGGTGTTGAAAACCCGGATTTTCCACTTTACAATTCGTATAATATTCGTCTTTTAGCAGCGATAAACGATCCAGATCATAATAAATTCCATTCTTCAGGAGATCCTGACGCAGAGTTCCTTCATAGGTCATGCCCAGCTTTTCCATCACGCGGCGGGAGGCGCCGTTGACGCTCATGCAGACGCCGTTGATTTTATGAAAGCCAAGATCCTCAAAGCCGTACTGTATCATGGCAGCCGCTGCTTCGGTGGCATATCCCCGGTTCATCTGTTCCCTGTCAATATAATAGGTAATATCCGCATGATAATGATAGGAATCCATATTGATCAGTCCGGTATTGCCGATATACAGGCCGTTTTCCCTGAGAAAAACGCCGTATTCATAGGCCGTTTGCAAGCTCCGGTTCTGCCGGATGATTCTCATCCACCATTTTGCCCGCCAGCGGGAATAATTATCCGGAATCCCATAGGTGGTGGCTCGAATTTCCGGCTGACGAACCACCCGTAAGAAACCGTCCAGATCCTTTTTGGTATATTCACGAATCACCAGTCTCTCCGTTTCAAACCAGCTCTGATACATAGTGTTTTCCCCCTTTGACAGCAGCTCCTGTGTTTCCGGCAGAAGCTCCCTGCTTCCCCTGGCTTATGAAAAGCGTCACTTTGAAAAGAGGACCGTTTTTGCCAAAACAAAAACGGTCCTGCATCATTCTATCATCATGTAATACAGCCAAATACCCGCACCGATTACCCGTTATAGGAATAGTTCGGCGCTTCCTTGGTGATCTGAATGTCATGGGGATGGCTCTCCTTGAGTCCCGCACCGGTGATTCTGACAAATCTCGCCTTGTCATGCAGCTCCTGGATATTGGCGCAGCCGGTGTATCCCATGCCGGCTCTCAGACCGCCCATCAGCTGGAAAATGGTATCGGAGAGAGGTCCCTTATAAGGAACACGGCCTTCTACACCCTCCGGAACCAACTTTTTGTTGCCGGACTGGAAATAACGGTCGGCGCTGCCTCTGCCCATGGCGCCCAGGCTGCCCATGCCGCGGTAGACCTTGAACTGTCTGCCCTGGTAAATTTCGCTTTCACCGGGAGATTCCTCACAGCCGGCCACCAGAGAACCGATCATGACCACACTGCCGCCGGCTGCCAGTGCCTTGACGATATCGCCGGAATACTTGACGCCGCCGTCTGCAATGACGGGAATGCCATGCTTGGAAGCCTCGGATGCGGCATCAAAAATGGCGGTGATCTGAGGAACACCGATACCGGCAACAATTCTGGTGGTGCAGATAGAACCAGGTCCGATACCGACCTTGACGCAGTCGGCACCGGCATCAATCAGGGCCTTGGCTGCCTCTGCTGTTGCTATATTGCCGGCCACCAGCTGTACGTCCGGGAACGCCTTCTTGACACGGGCTACGGAATTGATAATATTATTGTTATGACCATGAGCGGAGTCAAGCACCAGGACATCTACGCCTACCTTTACCAGCTCCTCCACACGCTCCAGCACATCTGCCGTTCCGCCGATGGCCGCGCCGCAGAGCAGTCTGCCGTTTTCGTCTCTGGCACTGTTGGGATACTGAACCGATTTCTCAATATCCTTGATGGTAATCAGACCCTTGAGCTGTCCGTTGCTGTCCACCAGCGGAAGCTTTTCGATCTTGTGCTTTTTCAGAATCTGCTGTGCTTCCAGCAGGGTGGTTCCTACCGGTGCCGTTACCAGATCCTGATTGGTCATTACCTCGGAAATCTTCTGGCTGTAATCGCTTTCATCCATAAACCGCAGGTCACGGTTGGTGATAATGCCCACCAGCTTGCCATCCTCACAGATGGGCACACCGGAAATCTTATACTTCGCCATGAGCTTATTGGCATCGTAAACATAATGACCGGGCGTCAGAGAAAACGGATTGACAATGACTCCGTTTTCGGAACGCTTGACCCTGTCAACCGCATCGGCCTGCTGCTCAATGGACATATTCTTGTGAATAATGCCGATGCCGCCCTCTCTGGCAATGGCAATGGCCATTCTGGTTTCTGTAACCGTATCCATAGCGGCTGTCATCAGCGGCGTGTTGAGCTTGATTTTCCTGGTCAGGTAGGTGCTTACGTCAACCTCCTTCGGCTGAACATTGGATTCCCCGGGAATCAGCAGCACATCGTCAAACGTCAGTCCTTCTTTTCCGAATTTTTCCTGATAATCTGTCGTTATCATACGATTCATCTCCCCCGTTCATTCAGATTTTTCGTTTATTTAGTACTTCATTATACCATAAACGAAAAATTTATAATTCTTATAGAGAATTATAAATTCTGTTTGGATGTAAATTTTATCTCAAAAAACGGCCAAAAAAATAGGCATTTTTTTGTATGGTTTTAACCATTTTTTCCCATAATATTGGAACTCTGTCCCAAACCCTGCCGGGGGAAACCCTTTTTTGAAAAAAAGGTTATCTTCCGGACCCCTTTCCAAAAAAAACTTGTGTTGGGATAAAATGAATATACAAATTGTAGAACAGTATCGTTTGGTGCTTATATTAATAGCCTTATAATACAAATGGTAGAATAGTTGTTGCAAAAGGGACTTGACATTCCCGGCAAAAAATGCTAAAATAACAGAGTCGTCAAAAGCGACCAAACAGAATAGTTGGTGTCGATAGCATTGAGGGTCCACCCGTTCCCATGCCGAACACGGAAGTTAAGCTCAATAGTGCCGAAAATACT